>DOMU01000027.1:470-5582 GCA_003509305.1 Desulfobulbaceae bacterium
AAGGCGGACTGGCGCTATCGCCTGTTACTTTTGTCCTTGCTCGTAACCGCCATAGCGGCGGTCATCATCTCCGCCGGCATGGGATACGTGAAGATAGGCGCCTTTGATATCATCAGAATCATCGCCACCCGCTTGACTGGCGATGCCAGCTTTTCCAACGGAATCAGCGAGACCCTGCCTTATGTATTAATGGATGTGCGCTTACCACGTATCATCACCGCGGCTCTGGTCGGCGCCGGGCTGGCTTTGTCCGGCGTCATCTATCAGGGCATCCTGCTGAATCCACTGGCCGACCCCTATACTTTGGGGGTTTCCAGTGGCGCCGCTTTTGGCGCCTCGCTGGCGATCATTATCAACATTTCGGCGCTGGGCCAGGTTTCAACGCCGCTCTTCGCCTTTATCGGGGCGATTGCCACCTTGTTTGTGGTCATGCGCCTTTCAAGTTTTGAGGGTCAGATATCCGCCCAGACCCTGATATTGTCTGGCGTCATCATCGGCGCCGTGCTCTCAGCCGGCATCAGCCTGTTGAAATATCTGGCCGATGAACAGGTCGGGGTGATCGTCTTCTGGCTGATGGGCAGCTTCGCCTCAAGTTCCTGGCCAGGTGTGCCGCTGCTCTGTCTGAGCCTCTTTGCCGCTTCCGCCATCGCTTTTTTTTATGGCCGCGACCTGAATATCATGAGCCTGGGACGGCGTTCCTCCGATACCCTGGGCGTTGAGACGGCGCGCACCCGTAAAATTTTGCTCGTCACCGCCTCTTTTGTCACCGCCTTATGCGTCTCCGTCAGCGGCATCATTGGCTTCATCGGGTTGATTGTGCCACATCTGATGCGCTTTGCCGTCGGCCCGGATAACCGCAAGCTGCTTCCGGTTTCGATACTGGCTGGCGCCACTTTGCTTTTGGCCGCCGACACCCTGACCAGAGCGGTATTGCCGGCTGAAGTGCCAATTGGCGTGTTGACGGCTTTGATTGGCGGGCCGTTTTTCGGCCTGATTTTCCGCCGCAAACAAAGAAACGGAAGCCATTATGAATGAATGGCCGTTCTTTGCCGTGAAAAACCTCGGTTTCGCCTATGGCAAGACAGTGGTTTTGCGTGATATTTCCTGCGAGCTTTATCCAGGCCATTTTTATGGCATCATCGGCCCGAATGGCTGCGGCAAAACAACGCTGCTCGATCTTCTGGCCGGTTGCAAAAAGCCGGCCAGCGGAACAATTCGTGTTCAAGGGCGTCCTCTGGCCGATTACAGCAAACGCGAACTGGCGCGGCAACTGGCGCTGGTGCCACAGGAATTTGATATTGGTTTCGATTTTACCGTCGAGGAAACAGTAATGATGGGCCGTCACCCGCATATTGGCCGTTTTCAGGCGCCCACGGCTCATGACTGGAACAAAGCCCAGGCGGCGATGACCGCTCTTGGCATTGAAGGTCTGGCGGCACGGCCTCTGTCCAGCCTGTCTGGCGGCCAGCGTCAGCGGGCGATTGTCGCCCGCGCTCTGGCCCAGGACACCACAGCGCTGTTTTTCGACGAGGCGACCTCCAGCCTTGATGTCCGTCATGCCTTGCGCATTCTCAATATCGCCCGAAATTTGGCGCGGCAGGGACGGATGATTGCCGCCGTGATCCACAACCTGAACCTGGCGGCGGCGTTCTGCGATTATCTCTTTGTCATGAAGGATGGGCGCCTGTTCACGCAAGGGGAGGCGGCGGTAGCGATAACCGCCGAGGTTATCGCCGAAGTGTTTCAGACCGAGGCCGAAGTCGGCTGGAACGGATTCAGCGATTCGCTCCAGATAAATTACCGCTATTTCGACGCGGCCTGAACCGCATGGAATTTTTATGATCCGCATTGAAAATCTGCAAAAATCCTATGGCGCGGCGCGGGCGGTGGACGGCGTTGACCTCACGGTGAACCGGGGCGAACTGTTCGCCTTTCTCGGCCCGAACGGCGCCGGCAAAACCACGACCATCCGCATCCTCACCGGCCTGACTAAAATTGGCTCCGGTCGCGTCACCATCGGCGGTTGCGACATCGCGCAAAACCCGCGGGCGGCGAAACGTCAGTGCGGCCTGGTCGCCCAGCATATCAACCTCGACAGCGAACTCAGCGTGCGGGAAAATCTCGATATCCATGGCCGCCTTTTCGCCATGCCGGCACAGGAGCGGCGGCGGCGTATTGATGAACTGCTTGAGTATGTCGAGATGACCAACCGCGCTGATCACCTGGTCAAACAGCTTTCAGGGGGCCTGAAACGCCGGTTGATGATTGCCCGCGCCCTGATGCACCAGCCCCGAATCATCTTCCTTGACGAACCCACCGTTGGCCTGGACCCAGCCATCCGCCGCCGCATCTGGGCGCTGATTAAACGCGTGCGTCAGGATGACGCCACCATTTTTCTGACCACTCATTATATTGAAGAGGCTGAGTTTCTCGCCGACCGTGTCGCCTTTCTCGACCAGGGGAAAATTGTCGCCCTCGACCAGCCACAAAACCTGATGGCCAAGCTCGGTCTCTGGGCCATCGACCAGATCAGCGGCGAAAACATGGAAACCCATTATTTCCAAAGCCGCGACGAGGCCGCCCAGTTTTCCGCCGGGCACGACAGCGCCTTTACTTTGCGGCGGGTTAATCTGGAGGACGCATTCCTGAGCCTGACCGGGAAAAAGGTGTCTTGATGCACGGATTCATCGCCATTTATCTACGGGAAATGCTGATTCTGAAGCGCCGGTTCAAGCGCCAGTTGGCCGGCATGGCGGTCTCACCGCTCCTGTATCTTGTCACCTTTGGTTATGCCATGGGCGGACTGATTCAATTTGGCGATGTCCCTTACCTGCACTTTCTCATCCCAGGCCTTGTGGCCATGGCCAGCATGACCCAGAGCTTTGCCATTGCCTCAGACATCAACATCGCCCGCTTTTACTGGAATATTTTCGAGGAATTCCAAGCGGCGCCAATCAGCCGGCTGGCCTATGCCGCCGGAGAAACTCTGGCCGGAATGACACGGGCTTTCATTGGCGTCGCCGTTATTTTGCTGCTGGCGCTGCTGTTTGGCGTCCGCCTCAGCTACGGGCCGCTGTTCTGGCTGGCGGTGTTTCTGAACAGCTTTACTTTTGCCGCTCTGGCTGTGGCCATGGCCATGCTGGTCAAATCACACGCCGATCAGGCGCTGCTGACCAACTTCATCATCACGCCGATGGCTTTTCTCGGCGGCACTTTTTTCCCGATTGATAAATTGCCGGATTGGTGTCAGGCGATTCTTTATTGCCTGCCGCTGACCCATGCCTCGCACGCCATCCGCGCGGTCGCTTTGGGATATCCGGCGGCAACCGCCGATTATCTGGCGCTCCTGGCCGCCGGCCTGGTTTTTTTCTGGCTGGCCCTGTATGCGGTGGGCCGGGCCAGGGATTGAAAGGACACAAATGGCCATGAGCAAAAACGAGGCAAATCATCCGGCTTTTGTCGTCGCGGGCGTTGCCAGCGGCTGCGGTAAAACCACGGTGACGCTGGGCCTGATGGCCGCCTGCGTGGCGCGGGGCCTGCGGGTTATGCCGTTTAAATGTGGCCCCGATTTCATTGATCCCGGCCTGCATCGTTTGGTGACCGGTCGGATTTCCGTCAATCTTGACCTGTGGATGATGGGCGAAACCGCCGTGCGGCACAGCTTTCATCACCGGATGCAAGACGCCGGTATCGGCATCGTCGAAGGCGTGATGGGAATGTTCGACGGCGGCCCGTCATCCTGCGGGATGCTGGCCGCTTTCCTTGGCCTGCCGGTGATTCTGGTCGTTGACGTCCGCTCGATGGCGGAAAGCGCCGCCGCTGTGGTCAAAGGTTTTGAAAGCTTTCATCCTGGCGTCAGCCTGGCCGGAGTCATACTGAACCGCATCGGCAGCGAGCGTCACCTGCGGCTGGCAACCGACAGCATCCAGCGGCATTGTCAGACGGAAGTGATGGGACATTTACCACGGACGCTGGAATTTTCCATCCCCAGCCGCCACCTGGGCCTTCTGACCAGCGATGAAGCCCCGATCAGCCCTGAAAACATCGGCAGGCTGGCGGCGGCGGTCGAGAAATATATTGATCTTGACGCCATATGGCGCCTGGCTCAGCCGAAACGGCAAAGTATGGCGGCGCCGGTGCCAACACCCTCTCCCGGCGCCGCGCGCCACCCACTCCCACAAGAGGGAGAGAGAAAAAGCGTCCATATGCCGGGAACTCCCACCTCTCGCCTCTGCCGTATCGCCGTCGCCCGCGACCAGGCCTTCTGCTTTCATTATGAGGATAATTTCGAGCTGCTGCGCCGGGCTGGAGCGGAGCTGGTCTTCTTCAGCCCGCTCAACGACAAATTCCTGCCAGAAAATATTTGCGGAATTTACCTGGGCGGTGGCTATCCGGAACTCCACGCGGCGGCCTTAAGCGTCAATACGGCGATGAGGGATTCAATCCGTCAATTCGCCGCCAATAATGGGGTGATTTACGCCGAATGCGGTGGCTTTATGTATCTCTGCCAAGGCATCGCCTATGACGGCCAGAATCACCCGATGCTGGGCCTGTATCCGGTGTGGGCCAGGATGAACAAAACGCGGGCCGCCCTTGGCTACCGCGAAGCCATCAGCACCGCCTCCACCTGCTTTGGCCCGCCAGGCACCAGGCTGCGCGGCCACGAATTTCACTATTCCGAGATCACCCCGATGCCAGAGCATATCAGCCGGGTGTACCAATTCGATAACGGCCACCGCGAGGGCTACTCCCTGGGCAATATTCTGGGTGGCTACCTGCACCTGCATTTTGCCTCGAACCCGGCGGCGGCCAGGCATTTTGTGGAATTCTGCCGCGAGAATCACTGAGAAACCCACCATGAACATTCAGAAAATCAGTCCCAGCGACATTGAGAAAGAGAGCTTTCGCATCATCGCCAAGGAACTCGGAAACCATCAATTTGATGACAGGACGCTGGCTGTGGTTCTTAGAGTCATCCACGCCACAGCCGATTTTTCCTTCGCCGAAAATCTGCATTTTTCACCGGATGCGATTGAGGCGGGCATCCGGGCTTTGCGGGCGGGGAAAAACATCCTCTGCGACGTCACCATGGTTCAGGCCGGGATCAGCAAA
>DOMU01000166.1:0-2780 GCA_003509305.1 Desulfobulbaceae bacterium
CACGCCGGCGAGAATCGTTTCCTCGGCCAGCCGCGCCGCCGCATCCCAACGGTTAAACGGATCGCTGTCATGGGCCATCAGGGTCAGCAGATCGGCCCGGCTCTGGAAAGGTTCGACCACGACCGGCGCCGAGAAATTCCGCAGAAACGACAACACCGGCCTGGCCGGGATATTGTCCCAGATAAATTCCTGCCGCGCCTGGCGCAGTTGCAGAACGGTATTTTCCTCGCCCGCTATCGGCATCACCGCGCCATCCGCCGTCAGCAGGCCAATCGTCAGCGGCATATGCAGCGGCTCTTTGTCCGGCTGGCCCGGCGTCGGCGGCGTCGATTGCCCGACCAGTAAACGGTATCGCCTTTTGTCCCGGTCATAATCCTCGGCGACAGTCAGATGCGGCGTTCCGGCCTGGCTGTACCAGCGGGAAAATTGCCGTAAATCGTGCCCGGGATTGGCATCGGCCATCGCCGCCAGGAAATCGTCGCAGGTGACGGCCTGGCCGTCATGGCGCGCCACATACAGATCCATACCGGCGCGGAAACCTTTCGCGCCCAGCAAGGTGTGCAGCATCCGCACCACCTCGGCGCCCTTGTTGTATACGGTGGCGGTGTAGAAATTGTTGATTTCGACATAGGAATCGGGGCGCACCGGATGGGCCATCGGCCCGGCATCCTCGCGGAACTGCCCGGCCCGCAGGATGCGCACGTCGTCGATGCGCTGCACGGCCCGCGACTGCATATCGGCGGAAAATCGCTGGTCGCGAAAGACGGTCAGCCCCTCTTTAAGGCTCAACTGAAACCAGTCGCGGCAGGTGATGCGGTTGCCGGTCCAGTTGTGGAAATACTCGTGGGCGACAACAGCTTCGATGGTCTGATAGTCGAGATCGGTGGCCGTCATCGGCGAGGCGACGATATTTTTGGCGTTGAAGACGTTTAAGCCTTTATTTTCCATCGCCCCCATGTTGAAGTCTTCGACGGCGACAATCATATAGATATCCAGGTCATACTCAAGGCCGTAGACGTCTTCGTCCCAGCGCATGGCCTTTTGCAGCGAGGCCATGGCGTGGCCGCATTTGTCTTTGTTGTGTTCTTCCACATAAATGCGCAAGGCCACCCGCCGCCCCGACCTGGTGACAAACTCGTCCTCGATACAGGCCAGGTTGCCGGCGACAGTGGCGAAAAGGTAGGCTGGTTTCGGGAAGGGATCATGCCAGACGGCGTAGTGGCGGCCATCCGGCAGATCGCCGCTTTCAATCAGGTTGCCATTGGCCAAGAGCAGTGGATACGTTTTTTTATCGGCCTCGATCCTGACCGTAAAAACGGAAAGCACATCGGGCCGGTCCGGGTAGCAGGTGATGGTGCGGAAGCCCTCGGCTTCACACTGGCTGCAATACATGCCGTTCGAGCGATAAATGCCCTCTAAAGCGGTGTTATTGCCCGGATGAATTTTCGTAACGATTTCCATCGAAAATTCATCGGCCCGCGGCTGATAGAGTAGCTCGCCGCCGGTAAATTGGTATTCATTTTCCGTCAGTGCCCGGCCATCCACCACGACAGAAAGCAGCTCCAAGCGCTCGCCATTCAGACGCAGCGACGGCGGATCTTCTCCCAACTTTTTTGTGGCGCCGCTTTGCAGCGACAGGCGCGACGTGACCAGCGAATATCCGGCAAGATGCTCGATCAGCAGATTGATTTCTTGTACCCGCCACGGGAAGGGCTGGTAGTCTTGGCGGTAAATAGTACGATGAGTGGAAGTTGTCATAATGCCATGATGGTTTTTATGTTTCTGTCCTCCGCCTTCCGCCCTCTGGTTGACAGCGCTGGATAATTCAGTGATAGTTTTTGCCGACATTAAAGCGGCGGGCGGCTCGCCGAACGTACCACAAAACTTTGCCAAGAACACGACATGATAACCATCAACGAGCACTACCTGAAGCTACAGGCATCCTACCTCTTTTCCGACATTGCCAAGCGCATCGCCCAATTCCAGGCGGCCAATCCCGAACGGGAAATCATCCGCCTGGGCATTGGCGACGTGACGCGAGCTTTACCCAAAGCCTGCATCGCCGCCTTTCATAAAGGGGTCGATGACATGGCCGAGGACGCCAGTTTCCGTGGTTACGGCCCGGAACAAGGCTATGATTTCCTGCGTCAGGCTATCGCGGAAAATGATTTCCAGGCCCGTGGCGCCGATATCAGCGCCGAGGAAATCTTCGTCAGCGACGGCGCCAAATGCGATACCGGCAATATCCAGGAGCTGTTCGCAACGGACATCACCATCGCCATCCCCGACCCGGTCTATCCGGTTTACCTCGATACCAACGTCATGGCCGGGCGTACCGGCGCTTTCACCGATGGCCGCTATCAGGGCATAAACTACCTCGACTCGACCAGGGAAAACGGCTTCGTCCCGGCTCTGCCCACCGGCAAAACCGATCTGATCTATCTCTGCTTTCCCAATAACCCGACGGGTTCAACGATCACCAGGGAGCAGTTGCGGTTATGGGTGGAATACGCACGCGAAAATAAAGCCTTGATTCTTTTCGACGCCGCCTACGAGGCCTTCATCCGCGATGACAGCCTGCCGCATTCGATTTATGAAATCCCCGGCGCCAGGGAAGTGGCGATCGAATTCCGCAGCTTCTCGAAAACCGCCGGTTTCACCGGAACCCGCTGCGCCTACACGGTGGTGCCGAAAAGCTGCCTGGCCTACGACAAGGCTGGAAACCGACAGCCGCTGCACGCCATGTGGAACCGCCGCCACACCACCAAATTCAACGGCGT
>DOMU01000166.1:2789-3611 GCA_003509305.1 Desulfobulbaceae bacterium
CGGGTGCGCGAGCTGATTGACTATTATCTCGGCAATGCCGCCATCGTCCGTAAAACCATAGGTGATCTCGGCTATTTCTGTATCGGCGGCGACAATTCGCCCTATATCTGGGTTGAATGCCGCGAAGACTCCTGGAAGTTCTTCGATATGCTCTTGAACAAAGCCGGGGTCGTTTGCACCCCCGGCGCTGGTTTTGGCCGCTGCGGCCAGGGCTATGTCCGCATTTCGGCCTTCAACAGCCCGGAAAACGTTGAAAAGGCAATGGCGAAAATTAAAGCGTCGCTGGGATAAGTACCAGCCTTGCGTTATCATGAGGCCATACAGGGACAATCGACCAACATCTCCGGCCAAGCCGCATGAAAAATTATTACCGTATCCTCGAAGTGGAAGAACACTGCGACGGCGAAGAAATCCGCCGCAGCTACCGCCGTCTGGCCATGAAGTTTCATCCTGACCGTAATCCAGACGACCCAACGGCGGAGCACATGTTCAAGGAAATCGCCGAAGCCTATGGTGTTCTCGGCGACCCGGAAAAACGCCGCCAGTACGACCTGAGTTTAAAAAACGGCGCGGCCACCGGTTTCCGCCAGGAGGATNNTTTTCGAGACCCGAATTCCGCCAGACCCTGCACGCCGTGTTCAGCGAATTCAAAAAGGCCGGGCTGCGTCACGACCGGAATTTTGTCAAAAAGAGCTTTTTCGGCGGTAAAGGCGGAGCCATCGTTTCAGGCGCCCTGCTCTTCGCCTCGCTCGGCGGCCTGCGGCTTCTCGGGCCAGTCGGACGCGCCGGGCACAAACTGTTGCAGGCGGCGCCTTTGGTCAT
>DOMU01000075.1 GCA_003509305.1 Desulfobulbaceae bacterium
GGGGCATCGTTGATGCCATCGCCAATCATCGCCACCTTTTGCCCGGCTTCCTGTAATTCGACGATTTTCGCCGCCTTATCCTGTGGCAGAACTTCGGCATAAACCTCGTCCACGCCGATTTCAGCGGCGATTGCCTCGGCGGTTTGGCGCTGATCGCCACTGATCATAGCCAGGCGCAGCCCCATTTTCTTCAGTGTGTTCACCGCCTCTCGCGCTTCGGGACGCGGCGCGTCGGCGACAACCAAAGCCGCCGCCATTTCCTCGTCAATAGCCAGATACAGAACCGTGCGCCCGCGCCGGTTTTCCTCTTCTCCAACACTGGCGGCAACGCCGTTTTCCGCCATCCAGGCGGCGTTGCCAATAAGAATCCGGCGTTCACCGACAAAAGCGGCGACGCCGCGCCCGGCCACGGCGGTGAAGCTGCTGACGGTAGCCAGGGGCAGATGGCGCTTTTCCGCCGCCGCGACAATGGCTCCAGCCAGTGGATGTTCGGAAAGACGCTCAACGCCGGCGGCCCAGGAAAGGATATTTTCTTCGGAGTGTTTCTCGTCGGTGATTTTTATCCCGATCAGTTGCGGACGTCCCTCGGTCAGCGTGCCGGTTTTATCGAACAGAATGGTACCGATCTCTTCCGCCCGTTGCAGCGCGGCGCCGCTTTTCACGAGAATCCCCAATTGCGCCCCTCGCCCGGCGGCGACCATGATCGACATCGGTGTCGCCAGGCCCATGGCGCAGGGACAGGCAATGACCAGGACGGCGATGGTGTATTTCAAAGCGGCGGCAAACGAGATGCCACCGGCAAAAAACCAAAGTGAACCGGTCAAAACGGCGATACCCATCACCGCCGGGACAAAGTATAAGCTAATTTTATCGGCAAGGTTGGCGATCGGCGCTTTCGACCCCTGCGCGTCCCGCACCAGACGGACGATCCGCGCCAGCACTGTTTCTTCTGGAAACCTGAACGCTTCGATCCACAGCACGCCATGGTGGTTGACGGTGCCGCCGGTGACGGTGTCGCCCACTTTCTTCGCTACCGGCATACTTTCGCCGGTCAGCATCGATTCATCGACCTCTGATTCGCCATTTTCGACGCGGCCATCAATCGGGATGCGCTCGCCGGGTTTGACCAGAAGGTGGTCACCTGGCTTAATGTTGGCGCAGGCGATTCTTTTTTGTTCGTCGCCGATAACGAGTGTCGCTTCCTCCGGCGCGAGCGACATCAGTTGCTCAATGGCCGAAGAGGTCTGCGCCTTGGCGCGGGCCTCGAAAAATTTCCCTAAAGACACCAGGGCCAGCAGCACGCCGACCGATTCAAAATAGAATTCGGCATGGGAGCCGTGCGCCGTGTGGGATATGCCGCTGAAATTCTTCGCCGCTTCGGCAAGATTCCACAAGGAATAGATGAAGGCCGCGCCGGTGCCGACGGCGATCAGCGAATCCATAGTCGGCGCCCGCCGCCACAGAGCCGGAAAACCGTCTACATAGAATGCGCGCGACCAGAACATGATTGGCAAAGTCAGAGACAATTGCGCGAGGCCGAAAAACAAGTGATTGTTTGATAGAATTTGCGGGATTGGCAGGCCGAACATCGGCCCCATCGCCAGCCAGAAGAGCGGCAGGGCAAAGAGAAAGATGAGCAGCAGGCGTTGGCGCATGGCGGCCATTTCCGCCTGCTTTTCCTCCCGTCTGGTTAAATATCCGGGTTCGCTCTCCAGCGCCGCGAGGGAAAATCCCAATTGGGCAATTTTTTGCTGCAATTCCGCAATGGATAAAAGATTCTCATCCCAGCGCAAACGCATGGTTTCCGCCGCCAGATTGACGCTGACCTCGGCGACGCCGGGCAGAGTGGCCACCACCCGCTCGATGCGGCTGGAGCAGGCGGCACAGTGCATGCCGCCAACGGCGAATTGCTGTGATTGTTCGGAGTTCATGCTTAATTCGGAAAGTGAAGGGACTTCTTGAAAAGCTTTACCATTCAGCCTACCTTGTCGTCATCCGTTTCACCACCACAACCATTTTTCAGGAGGAGCCAGTATGCATACGGTGACAATCCAGGGTATGAGTTGCCAGCACTGCGTCGCGTCCGTCGCCAAAGTGCTTCAGGAGATTGATGGCGTATCCGAGGTCGAGATCGATCTCAGTAAAGGAGAGGCGAGTTACGCGGGTGAAGTCGACGCCGCCGTGGTGAAAGAGGCGATTAGCGCCATTGGCTTCACCGTGCTCAATGTGAAGTGACCGGGGACGAATCTGGCCCGGTCAAAAGGGGTTATGAAAAATGGCCGCCAGCCGTGTCAGGCTGTCAGCCATTGTTTGATGATCCGCGCCAGTTGCGGGATATCTCTGTGCCGATGTTTTTTATTTCTAATTCGAGTCTGCGTTCTTGTCCGTCGCGTCCGCGCCTTCGGGGTTTTCATCTCCGGTCATGAGGGCTTTCGCGGCGGCGGGCAGCGCCTGATTCAGCATGGCCATCATGTTGTCCATCGTGGCGCGGATTTGGCCCAGTTCGGCGAGTAGCATTCTTTGTTCGCGTTCTTTTTCAAGAGATTGGGTCAGCGCTTTGACCTGGGCTTCGAGAATCGCCTTGGCTTCGCCGCCCGCGCTGCAAATGGCCATGACCTGATTGATCAACTCCGGCAGACTGACTTCCGGCGCTCTTTCGCTGTCGGTCACTACGACTTCGGTAATTTCGGCATTGACGATATTCGCGTCCTGGCGCGGCATCCGGCGGCGCCCCCGGCGGCCGATGCTCTTGTCGGCGAGCATCGGTCCTTTGCCGGTGCGCACCCACTCCTCGCTCAATTCGGGGTTACGCGAGAGAATTAATCCGGGATTGGCGATACGGCCCTTTTTGGTCCACGAATAGATACGGGATTCCGGCACGCCATAGTAATGCGCGACACCGCGTAAGCCTTTCACGCCCAGATACTTGGATAAATCCATCAGAACTTTCTTCATACTTCTCTCCTTGTTGTCGGGTAGCAGCCACTTCTTTTCATTAGCAATTCAATATAAAAATAGCACAAACCCGTTTCTTTTAGCAACGGGAAACTAAAAAATCAAACTTTTTCACGTTCTCCGGCCAGAAAAATAAAAATTTTCCGTCATGCCGCCACCAACCGCTTTTCCCGTTACTCAAACGCCGCCTCCGGACACAAGACTACTTTCCCGCTTGACATCGTGGCAAAACCGTGATTAAGTTATCCGTTATTCCTTTTTTCGCCTCGACGATTTCCGTGGTCTGTTCGTGTGTCCCGGCGGTTTTGCCGGGTGTGCCGGTGAGAGTTGGCGCAGGATTGCCGTTTCGCTTGGCACCCCCTCCTTTCACACTTGGATGGAAGGATTGCAAAAGTGGGCCTTGCCCGCTTTTTTTTTGCGCACTTCAGAGTTTGGCTAAATTGACAGACAAATGAGTCAGCGGATACTTGATGTGGTTGAAGACTTCAGCCGTTCCCTCCTGCCGGGGATGGGTTTGGAATTTTTTGACGCCCAGTTTCGCAAGGAAGGGCAGGGCTGGGTCTTGCGCCTGTTCATCGACCATCCGGAAGGCGTCTCGCTCGATCACTGCGAAAAGGTCAGCCGGGAACTCGGTGCCTTTCTCGACGTCGAAGACCTGATCGGCCACCCTTATCATCTGGAAGTCTCATCCCCCGGTCTTGACCGCCCATTGCGCGGCGCGGCGGAATTTCATCGTTTTTTAGGGCGGCGGGCGAAAATCAAACTGCATGAGGCCGCCAGCGGGCAGAAGGTCTTCATCGGTGAAATTGCCGCAGTCGATGACGAGGCGGTAACGCTTATGCTCGAAAACGGCGTTTCAGCGCGTTGCCCGTATGAAAACATCGGCAAGGCGCGATTGTCTTTAGACTGATTTGTTCTCTGCTGAGCAGAGAAATGGAGTTTGAGATGCACTCGGAACTAAAACGGATGATTGAGACGATCTGCAAGGATCGTGGTTTTGACCGGCATTTTCTTATCGAGGCCATTGAAGAGGCCGTGTTGTCCGCCGCCAGGAAAAAATTCGGTGGCCGGCGGGAATTGGAAGTGCGTTATAACGATGAATACGGCGACATCGAAGTCTTTCAGTTCCGCAAGGTGGTCGAAGAGGTCGAGGACGACCAGACCCAGATATCGCTGGAACAGGCCCGTCTGCTCGACCCGGAGGCGCAGATTGGCCTCGAATTGGGCGAACGCATGGAAAAGGTTTCGGATCTGGGCCGTATCGCCGCCCAGTCGGCCCGGCAGGTCATTGTTCACAAGATGCGCGAGGCCGAGCGCGAGGTCGTCTATGATATGTTCAAGGGGCGGATTGGCGAGGTGGTCAGCGGTTTGGTGCAGCGTTTCGACCGCGGCGACATGATTGTCAACCTGGGACGGACGGAAGCGATTCTGCCGAAAGACCAGCAGATTCCCAAGCGCTCGTTCAAGCAGGGGGATCGCATCCGGGCGCTGCTTTTGGAGGTGCGCCAGACCAGTCACGATTCTCAGCTGATTCTCTCTCGCACCAGCAACGAATTCCTGGCCAAACTGTTTAAGATGGAGGTGCCGGAGATCGCCGAGGGCATCGTCAAAATCATGGGCGTCAGCCGCGACCCCGGTTTCAGGGCGAAAATCGCCGTCAGTTCCACGGAAATTGATGTTGATCCGGTTGGTGCCTGCGTTGGCATGAAGGGTTCCCGCGTACAGAACGTTGTTCAGGAATTGCAGGGAGAACGTATCGATATCGTCCCCTGGAGACCCGACCCGGCCCAATATGTCTGTAACGCCATGGCCCCAGCCCAGGTGTCGATTGTTCGCGTTGATGAGGAAAACAAATCTCTTCTGGTGGTGGTGCCGGGCGACCAGCTCTCTTTAGCGATCGGCAAACAGGGGCAGAATGTCCGGCTGGCCTCACGGCTTCTTGGTTGGCGCATCGACGTGAAAAGCGAGCAGCGCTACGCCAATCTCGAAGATCCTGGATACCGGTCGATATTGGCGCTCGATGGCGTTGACGAGTCGCTTGCCGATCAGATTTTCGCCAAGGGAATTGTCTCGGCTGAGGATTTCGCCAGCCGCGATATCGAAGAGATCGCCTCGCTGCGTTCGGTTGACCGCGAGTTTGCTGAAATGCTGCTTGCTTCGGCAAAGGAAACGGTGCGGATGGAAAAGATGCCGGGGTCCGAATCCGGGCAGGCTTAGAGAGTATTTTGCCGACCGCGCCTTTAAGAACCTGTGTGATTTGCCGAACGCGGACGGATAAACGGCTGCTTGCGCGTTTTACCTGGCGTGATGGGCAAGCGGTGGCCGATGACGGGCGGCAGATGGACGGGCGAGGGGTTTATGTCTGCCGGCGGGGTGTTTGTCTGAATATGTTACACCGGTGGCCGGAACGGTGGCCGCGCTGGTTTAGGTGGCGCGGCAAAGAGGGCGCCGGTGTGAAGAATAAACAGGATGTGGCGGCAAGAAGAGACGGGGGCGCGGCATGACAAAAGTACGAATATACGATCTGGCCAAAGAATGCGGTATGGAGAGCAAGGAACTGGTCGAAAAACTGAAGAAAAACTTTGGTCAGGATGTCAAAAGCCCGAGTTCGACGATTTCGGATGACGTGGCCGACAAAGTGCGTGGCATGATCGGCAAAGGCGCGGGTAAAAACGGCGCTGGCAAAAATGACGTTATCGCCGAAAACGACGAGGCCCAGGCGCGGCGGCCGACCGTCATTCTGCGGCGGGGGCGTCCAGAACCGGTCGAGGAAGCCGCTGTCGCATCGGTTCCCGATCAGACCGAAGCCGTGGACGCGCTGGAAGAAAAGGAGGGCGTGACGCCATCCTCTCCGCCGTTTCCTTCGGAATTCNNCGTTGTCCGCAAGCCGGCTGGCGAATCCCCGGCCAGTGAGCTGGAAAGCGAGCGGGCTCAGGTCCATAATCAAGCGCAGAAGTCTGAAGACAACATGGCGCAAGCGGATTCGGAGGTCACCGATTCGTCAGTGGCGCTTACGCCCGCGATTGCCGCCGGACAGACCGCCGGCGCCGGAAAAACAACGCCACCAGCGCAGAAATCGGCGAAACGGTCGGAGCGTACTTATGTGCCGCCGGCCCAGAAAAAGAACAGGCCTCATACCAATACCAATGCCCGTGTCATT
>DOMU01000062.1 GCA_003509305.1 Desulfobulbaceae bacterium
CGCCTCAACGAGCCGATCGCGTTTATCCGCGTAAAGAGGATAGACTTTAGAAAGCTGTTCGACAGTGATGATAGGTGCCATGGCTCTACCTGGAAATCAGATAATGTCGGCAAAATGCGGGCGCAGTTTCCTGAAGGTTAGGGCGCCAATGCACAAGACCAGGACAAGCCAGCCGAAAAAAAACACATGCTCCAGCAGGGGACGCTGCCAGAACCACAGCGGTTCGACAAAGGTATTTCTGTATCCCTCCACGATATAATAGGCCGGATTGACGGTACAGAGCCAGCGATATNNCCGGGGGCAACATTGTCGAATTCCAGAGAATCGGCGTCGCCCAGAAACCAAGGCCCATGACAACTCCCAGAAAATTCGCGATATCGGGAATGAAAATGGTGATGGCCGAGGTGATCCACGCCAATCCCAGGAGAAAGAGAAACATCAGGGGAAAATAGTAGAGCCACTGCAACCAATGCGGGGAAGGAAAAATGCTGAAGTACAGTAGAATGCCGACAAGNNAGGCACATGAGGGCAAAATGTATGACAGCCAGGGCGCACAGCCGGATGCCGGGCAGATAGCTGATGCGAAAGGAGGCTTTACGCACCAGAAAGCCGTAAGAAGTAATCACGGACGCCCCGGACTGGACCCCGTCGGCAAAATAGTACCAGGGCACCAAACCACAAGCCAGCCAGGCGACAAAGGAGAGGCCGCTCGCGTTGACGGCGGAAACTTTCAAGCCGAACTGAAACACCAGGGACATGACAGCCAAAGAGACCAGCGGCCCTATGATGGCCCAGGCAAAACCCAGATAGGATGACAAATAATTCTGCGTAAAGTCCCCCTTGACCAGCATCAGCAGGTTTCGTCTTTGCCGCCATAGGTGGGAAAATACTGATAACATCATTGCTGCCCCTATGATTTCAACAGCGCACGGAAAATCTCGCCAGAGGTACAAATGCAGCGGATTGGGAAATACGTTGGTCGGGGCGGCGTGATTCGAACACGCGACCTCCTGCTCCCAAGGCAGGCGCGCTAACCAGGCTGCGCTNNGACTGGATTTGAACCAGCGACCTCCTGGTCCCGAACCAGGCGCGCTAACCAGGCTGCGCTACGCCCCGATACGAAAAACGAGGCTCGACCATGATGTCATCGAGCCTCGTCTGATTTCTGGCTCCCCGGGACGGATTCGAACCGCCGACGCGGTGGTTAACAGCCACCTGCTCTACCGGCTGAGCTACCGAGGAATGGATGAGAATCGCGCCGTCTATTTACTATGACGCGAAACGGGACGAATATATATGGCGTGGCCGGGGGTGTCAACAGCTTTTTCCGGCCTCCTTTCACCGGCCCGTGCCCGGCGACCATCTTCGCCCAGCAGGCTGGCCTGATAGGCGTCCCAATCGCGAATCGCCGCAATCTGCTGCCGAAACAACGCCCCTTCCATCGTCACCCGTTCCATCATGACTACCCTCCACAGGTTGTGGCCTGGAGGAAGCGCATAAAAAAGCCCCAGGCCAATCGCTTGGTCCGGGGTCCCTGATTTTTCCACGGATGCGCCGGCAATCCCACTCCACGGGGATACCGATAAAACGCCAGGCAGGTCTTCTGACTCGCGGATCGTCCGGCGCGCCGCGTCTTCCCGAATCGCTTCAGTGACTTTATGCGGCGTCCGTCCCCGCTTACAGCGGCGGGTCCGTCTCCGATTCACACGGAGTTCCCTTTTCATCCCCTGATGGGGAACCTGACATGGCAAATAAAACCGAAGCGGCGGTGGATAGCAAGCGGATTTTTCATCGCGCCACAATATATTCACCGCTTACCGGCAAGGCATACCAAATATGGTATGCCGTTTCAATCCGCGTCACCGCACAGCAACTGGCGGATACGCTCGGACAGGAAGACGATGGATTCTATGTCCAGGTGTTCGGTAACGGTTTAATCAAACATCAATTTCGCCTGCGCCGGGAAATCACCGCCGCCATCCCAGAACAACAGCGCCACTGGAATCCTCGGCAGCGGCACGAGCAAGAGGGAAATTTGGGCCGTGCCGCCGGTAAGCGCCAATTCCGTCGCGCCCACGGCCTCGGCCCGCTGCCGCAACTCTCCGGTTTTTCCAGCGAAACGGACGGCCAGTGGCGCCTCGACGGCCTTCTGCATCGTCACCGCCTTCGAGACGGTGTTGTCAAACTCAATGAAGCCCTTCCAGATACCTGTCGGTCGGCGCCAGCCGCCCTGGGCCAGATGGTTGAGAATGAAGACCTGCTCGTAGCGGCCTAACTCGCCGCCGTCCTCGCGGCGTATCTCGGTGCCCTCAATGCGGAGAAAGCCGGTGAAATAGGGCAGGCGCAGTTCCTGGCCGCCCACGCCTTCGACGATCTCGCCAGCCAAACGCGCCGCCAGATCGACAGGATTAAGCGAGGCGGCCCGCTCTTTGGCCCACCGCAGGGCATCGGCGGACAGGTCACGGCGCAGCCACAAGCCCTTGGCGTACTGTTCGGCCAGTTCCGCTTCGCTTGCCACCAACACCTCTGGCGGGATATGCGGACAGTTCTTCAGCGGGTACTGTTCCGACACCACCTTACCGGCAAAGGCCAGACAGGTCGCAAAACCGCAATCGCGGCAATTTGTACGCGGCAGCACCGACTTGTAAAGATCGACCACCGACAGCGCCATCCCTCACCTCCGCCGAAGCTCGTAAGCGATTTCCATAAAATTCCTTTGGCGGGATCAGGGCGATGGCGGAAACCGGGCGAGGATGGCCGCCACCATACGGTTTACCGCCGCCGTCAGCTCGGCGGGATTTTTGTAGGTGGTAAGAATTTCCGAACCGCGGCCACGCCAGAGCAGTTGTTTGCCGCTGGCGTCGTAGATGTCGATATATAAGAGGCTGACATCGTACTGTTCGATGATCGGCGCACTGCCATAAAAGGCGCCGTAATCACGATAGCCGCCGAAACTGAAACCGAATTGATCGCTATCGAGGCGGCTGATGATCGAATAGGTGAAGTCAACCAGAATGTCGGGCCGCTCCGTCCGCTGGAAACCGCGTTCGTTCAAGGTTTGGTCGATGGCGTCGTGGAAACGCTGCCGCAAGAGCGGGTCCGTGATACGCGGGTCGGGGCTGACCGGCGGCGGCGAGAATCGCCAGCCGTAGCTGTGGATGGTGGCAAAATCCGTCGATGGCAGATAGTCCTGACTGACCCGCACCGGCGAGCAGGCGGCAAGCAGAACGGTAAAGCCGATCGCCAGAACGAGCAGCGAACGAGTAGTGATCTTCACGGGCGGTCTCCATCGGGTTGAGGATGAGGTCACAGCGTAGCCGCTTGTTCGCCCTTTACAAAGGAGGCTATTTCCTCAAAGACCAGGCAAACAAGCGAACCGTTGCATTCTTCCCCTTTGATAAAAAAGCGTCAATGCATATATCCGGTCAAGAGCAGGCCGCTGGCCACCAGGGCGAGGATGACGCGGTAGTAGCCGAAGATGGCCATACCGTGGTTATTGAGATAGCCAACCATCCAACGGATGGCCGCCACCGCCGAAATGAAGGCGAAGAGCAAACCGGTGACAAGCGCCGCCGGACTGAACATGGCGAGCATCTCCCGGCCATGTTTGAGGGCGTCATAGGCCGTGGCCGCGCCGAGGGTGACGACGCCCAAAAGAAAACTGAATTCCACCGCCGCCGCGAGTGTCAAACCGCTGATGACGCCGCCAACGATGGTGACCAGGCTGCGGCTGACGCCCGGCCACATGGCCAGGCATTGCCAGAGGCCAACGAGCAGCGCCATTTTCCAGGTCATGGCTTCGAGACTGAGGCCGGCGCGGGAGCGCCCGCTGCCACGGTAATGGACAACGAGAATCAGGACGCCGCCGACGAACCAGGCGGCCACCACCGGCCAGGAACCGAACAGCCAGGCCTTGATGTATTTGTTCAGGGCCAGGCCAATCACCGCCGCCGGCAGAAAACCGGCCAGTATATTGATGACGAGTTGCCTGCCCAGCTTGTTTTTTCCCGCAAGACCGGCCAGCATCTGGCGGACGCGGCGGAAGTACAGGCCGAGTACGGCAATGATGGCCCCAGCCTGGATGCAGATGATATAGGCTTCGATGGCGTTCTTTTGCCGCTCTGCTTCGTCGGCGGACAGACCGGGCGCCTGGCCGATGCCCATGATCTTTTCCGCCAGCAGCAGATGGCCGGTCGAGCTGACCGGCAGGTATTCGGTCAGACCTTCGACAACGCCAAGGACAGCCGCCTGGGCAATGGTCATCGCCGAAGCGTGGCTGGGTGGATTGGCTGGCGTTGCGACCATGACCTCCGGATTTTCAGCCCGGGCCGGACTGACGCAAAAGAAAACGGCGAGGAGTACAAGCGGCAGCAAGCGGAAACGAGTGGGCATGGTCGTGTTTTTTTGAAATTGTTCTGGAAAGCTTTCCGCCAGGTAGCGTAGCACGCCGGGCCAGGCGACGGCAAGTTTTCCAGCCATCCTTGACAAAAGACCCGGCCAGCGGTTTAACTGCCAGGCTCAATCAAAATCTGCAACTGGGAGAAGATGTGGAAATCGCGGCGTTGAACGGCTTCAAAGATATTCTGCCCGAAGAGACCGGGCTGTGGCGGCGGGNNCCCGCCGGTTCTCGAAAAGACGGAACTCTTCAAACGCTCGGTTGGTGAAGCCACCGATATTGTTGAAAAAGAGATGTACACCTTCGCCGACAAGGGTGTCACCATGCGGCCTGAGGCGACGGCGGGCCTCCTGCGAGCGGTCATCGAACACAATCTGCTCGCGGCCAGGCCAACACGGCGGCTATTCGCCATTGGCCCGATGTTTCGCCACGAGCGCCCGCAGAAGGGACGGCTGCGGCAATTCCATCAACTGGATGTCGAAGTGCTGGGCAGCGCCCATCCGCTGATTGACGCCGAATTGATGGCCATGGGCGCGCTGCTGCTCGCTGAACTGGGGCTTAGCGCCAGCCTGGAAATCAATTCCCTCGGTTGCCCGAAGTGCCGCCCGGCCTACCGCGAAAAATTGCTAGGATTTATCGCCAGCCACGCCGGCAAACTCTGCGCCGACTGTAGGAGGCGCAGCGGCACCAACCCATTGCGCGTGCTTGATTGCAAAAATCCCGCCTGCCGCACTGAAGTGACGGATGCGCCTTCGATTCTCGACCATCTCTGCCCGGACTGCGCCGCCCATTTCGCCGGTGTTGAAGCGGGATTGACAAGCCTCGGCGTTCGCTATTCCCGCAATAAATTCATGGTGCGTGGCCTCGACTACTACTGCCGCACCACCTTCGAGTTTCTCACCACAGACCTCGGCGCCCAGGCGGCGGTCGGCGCCGGTGGCCGCTNNGAGCAGTTGGGCGGGCCGAAAGGGACGCCAGGCATCGGTTTTGCCATGGGCATGGAGCGGCTGATTTTGCTGTTACAACAAAAAGAGGAATCAGTTTGGGTGGTTGCCGAAGCTGATTTGTATATCGCGGCCTTGGGGGCGGCGGCGGTGGATACCTGTCTGCCTTTGGCGCAGAGTCTGCGCCAGCGTCGCCTGCGCGTCGCCATGGATTACGAGGGACGCGGCCTGAAAAGTCANNGCAGGCCGACCGTTTGGGTGCCGCCTGGACGCTGATTGTTGGCGATGATGAACTGGCCAGCGGCCAAGGCGTTTTGCGGGATATGCGCACCAAAGAACAACGGGCGGTGGCGCTGGAAGAAATGGCGATTAGCAGGGTGGTGGAGAAATGAGCAAAGAATTTTATTTTTATCCCGCTGATGAAAAATAATTCAAACAGGTAGCTGGGTTGCAAAAAATAGAAATGATCTGAATTTGCCTGAATTTCAAATAATCACGTGACCTTTCTTTTGAGCCAAATACAATATTGGTTAAACTCCATTTCATCTCCGTTAACAACAGGGCAATTTTCATGGATACAATGGGCAACTGGACGCGCACACACTCCTGTGGCGCGCTGACAAAGGAACATGCCGGGCAGACGGTCACCCTTATGGGTTGGGTGCTGCGCCGCCGCGACCATGGTGGCGTCATCTTCATCGACCTGCGCGACCGCTGGGGCATCACCCAGGTGGTGTTCAATCCGGAGATCGAGGCGGCGGCCCACGCCAAGGCGCACGGGCTGCGCAGTGAATGGGTGCTGGCCATTCAGGGCAAGGTCGAGGCCAGGCCCGAATCGATGGCCAATCCGAAGCTTTTGACCGGTGAAATCGAGGTCATGGTTTCGGAAGTGCGCATCTTAAACAGCAGCGAGACGCCGCCCTTCCCACTCGACGAGGATACCGAGGTTGCCGATATTCTGCGCCTGCAATACCGCTATCTCGACCTGCGCC
>DOMU01000125.1:0-2220 GCA_003509305.1 Desulfobulbaceae bacterium
GGGCGAGGCCGGTGCCGAAAACCTGCCCAATCCCCGTCCGTCACGTTTCGACAAAACCCAGCCCGCCCGGCCACGGCCCGGCGGCGAGCGACGCCAAGCCACCGCCGGGAAACCGACCGGAAAATTCACCGCCAGGCATCGCTAAACCAATACTATGCTGACTCATACCTTCCGCCATTTGCCCTTCATCGGCCCAGCCAATGAAGGGCGGCTGTGGCGGCATGGTATTTTATCATGGGCCGATTGGCCGCTCACTGGACGCCTTCCCATCGCTCTGTCCGGCGCTCATCGCCTTCTGACCGAAGAAGTGCTCTGCCGCTCACGGGAGGCGCTGGCGGCGGCGGATGTGCGATTTTTCGCGGCTCTCCTCAAACCCAGCGACTGCTGGCGCCTGTTTTTTGATTTTCGCGGGCAAGCCGCCTACCTCGATATCGAAACCAGTGGCCTCGACGAGAGCGCCGAGGTCACCGTCATCACCCTCTATGACGGCCTCGCGGCGCGGCGTTATGTTGGTGGCGACAATCTCGATGCCTTCGCCAGCGATATCATGCGCTATGCGCTACTGATCAGCTACGGCGGCCGCCGTTTCGATATTCCCTTTCTCGAACGCGCCCTGGGCCTCCGTCTGCCGCAGGCGCAAATTGACCTCTGCCCAGTGCTGCACAGCCTTGGCTATCGCGGCGGCCTGAAAAAGACCGAGCGAGCTTTGGGCATTGATCGTGGCCCCTTGCGTGGAGTCGATGGCCTGACGGCGGTGTACCTGTGGCGCCGCTACCAGGAATCGGGCGACCGGCGCTTTCTCGAAACGCTTTCGGCCTATAATTTCGCCGATACCGTCAATCTTGAACAGCTGGCGTGTATCGCCTGCGAAATGAAACTGACGGCAACACCCTTTGCCGAGGAATTTATCCTGCCCTTGCCATCCACGCCAGCAAATCCTTACCAGGTGTATCGGCAATGCCTGCCATAAAATAAAAAAGCCGGTCACATGTGTTGACCGGCCCGGACAGCGCCTTTCAGCGCCAGAATTATCGGCGGGGATTACAAGCGGGTGCCTTNNCTGCATACTGGAAATAATGACGCCCCGATGGCTGGAAGCGTGCATGAACTTGTTATTGCCTATATAAATGCCGACATGGTCGCCACCACCCCGGCGTTTGAAAAAGACCAGGTCGCCGGGCAAAAGACCATCACGGTCGATCGGCATCCCCCGCATCGCCTGCTCGCGGGCGGTGCGCGGCAGGTTGACGCCATAGACTTCACGGAAAGTCAGTGCCGTGAAGCCAGAACAATCGACGCCAGCCCGCGACGTGCCACCGGCACGGTAACGGGTGCCACGCCAATCCAGATAATGCTGGCGCAGTTCGTCAAGGCCGGAAGCATCGGCGAAAGGCGCCTCGTCAATACCGCCGCGGTACTTCAACGCCGCTCTGCGCTTACCGGTGGTTTTTTTGCTTTTGGCGCCAGCTTTGTGTTTGTTGGCAATTCCATGCGATTTCTTGCGGACTGAGGAGGTCTTGGCGGTTTTCTTTTTCTTCTGGCCCGCTTTCCGGACGACGGGAGTTTTGCTGGCGTTGGCCGATTGAACTGATCGTACCTGGGAGCCTTTTTCCGTGGCAATCTTAGCCTGGCTGATCTGCGGCGGCAGCAACAGCAGGCCGATGAGGCAAAAAGGTAAAGCGAAGAAAAGATATTTTTTCATGCCTGAACAACCTTGTCTTAGAGAAATAAATTGAACCAATAGGACTGATTGACAGATATTTTTCAGTCAGGCTTGACCATTTCGAGCAGAAACAATGTCTGATGGTAGCGAAAAGCGAAGCGTTTTGCAATCGCCGCGGCATTTTTTTTGTAAAAAAAAGATATTTTTATCAATAGGTTACATGTCTTAGCCAGTAACATTTTTTGAACTGTGCCAGCAAAGTGACGAGAATCACAGCTTTTTTCCATACTGGCATCTGAATGTGGTACAATTTTTTGTATCTCTTTACACAAAGACCGCCGCGTGTTCAGTTGAGGTGGCACAATCAGGGAGAAAACAGTATGAGTATCCGCCATCTGGCCCTAGCGTTGTACCAGAGCATGAAGGAAATCAGTCGCCTGGAGACGGAGATAGCCGCAGCGCCACCGGCGCGGCACAGCACTCTGGCCGAAGCCTTGCGACGCGAACAGGCAAATCTGCGGGCGATCAGGCGTCTTCTCGATGGCGCCAAGGAATCG
>DOMU01000125.1:2231-16273 GCA_003509305.1 Desulfobulbaceae bacterium
AACGGGGCAGACAATTTTCAGCGCAGCCGAAAATCGACAGGTAAAGATATGGTCATCGCTTTCGTTTCGCCGTTTATTTGTCCGGGCAGGAAACGCCAGTTCCAAACGCCGGCGACAGCGGCCTCATCAAGCAAGAAATGCGAACTGCCGCGGCTGACCGCTACTGCCTGCACCGTGCCATCGGTGCCAACCGTCACTTGCAAAATGACTTTGCCCTCCAGGCCACGCCGCTGCGCCAAAGCTGGATAGGCTGGCCGTGGCTGGCTGATCGGCTTGGGCTGGATGGTGACGGTCGTAGCGGCGTTGCGTGCCGTCCCGGCGGTAGGCTGAGTAACGGCGAGAATGGCGGTTGCACTGGTGGTGACCGGGTTTGGCGCGGCTGGCGCTGGCCTTGGATGGCTTGGCGCGTTCCCAAATGACTTCACGGATCGTGGTTTTAATATCGAGGCTCGGCTGATATTTGCCGCTGACTTGGGGGTGAGTTCGGGCGTTGGCTTGGGTGGCGCCGTTAGCTGGGCCGGAGCCTGCGGCGCTGGTGTGGCGGCGGATATGGACGGTGTGACTGCTGGCGGTGTCAATTGCACCATCACCACCGGTTCCGTCCGGGATGGCGGCACGGGAACGGCGTCCGGCAAAACCAACAGACAAACGATCGCCGCCAGATGGACGGCCAGAGCGGCGAAGAGCGCCTGGCTATTCATTTTTCCTCCGACAGCCGTAGACCGGGGTGCAGCAGCTCCGCGACCAGCGCCAGCGTCCTGGCAAAAGAAACCGGTGTTGGGCTACAGACAAGATCCGGGTCAATCACATATATCCGCCCGCTTTTCGCCGCCGCCAGCGCCTGGTAATTCAGCCATTTTTGCCGTTCCTGCCCAGCGATTCCTGTTTCGCCGCCCATGATGGCAACCAGGATCACCTCCGGGTCATGGGCTAACACCCGCTCATAATCATACTGTGGCCTGCTCTCGCCACCAGCGATGTTGATACCACCGGCAAAAGTCAGGTAGTCACTGGTGAATGTGTTGCCAACCGAAGCGAACAGGGGATTGGCACCGATCTGCAAAAAGACCTTCGGTTTCGGCAAAGCCGCCACCCGCCGACGAATCTCTTCCACCCGCTGGCGCGCCGCCGCCACTACCTGTCCCGCCTGCGGCAAATGGCCGGTCAATTCCCCCATTAAAAGGAAATTATCGCATATTTCCGTAAAGTTATGGGGTTGGCGAAAATGCACCACTTTGATACCCAGCCGCGTGAACTGCTCCACCTGCTGCGGCGAAGTCAGGCCAGTGGCCAGGATCAGGTCGGGATCGAGCGAAATGATCTTTTCGACATCCAGTTGCAGCACGGTGCCGATCTTTTCTTTCTCTTTTGCCGCTGGCGGACGGTTACAGTAGGTAGTATCGCCAACCAGTAAGTCGCCGGCACCCATAAGAAAGAGGTTTTCCGTGTTGATTGGCCCTAAAGAAACAATGCGGCGGACGGGCGAGGCGGCGGATGAAGTATCCACGGCCAGTGCCGCCGGAGCCGGGAGCAGCAGGACCGCCAGCAAGATGAGAATCGGCGATAAAAAGTCCAGGCTGGGAAAGCGAAGAGATACAAACGATGTGGGCATGACGGCGCGCCTCCCGGGGAAAAAGCCAACTCCGGCGGGGATGCCCTGACGCCCACATCCGATGCGCCGCCATTCCTCGTGGCGGAGCGTCTCATGTTTTCGGCAGGTTTTCTGACTCCTGGCTCATCCATCCCGTGCCTTCCCATCGTGTATCAGCGGCAGTGGCATCAAACGGGCGTTTTCTCCAGTTACAGCAGCGGGCCTGCCCCCGGTTCGCACGGGGTTCCCTCGTGGCTCCCTCTACGGAGCACCGAAAACGATTTCTATAAAAATCCATCGCCCCTTGGCTGTCAAGCACCTGATTTGTTCAGAACAGGGTCGCTGAAAACAAATAATGCGCCGGCACGCATTTTTTTCTTGCATTGATATTTGACATGGTTTAGTTAAGAAAAAATGATTCAAAGGTAATTAAAGAAACTTGGTTTCTCGTAGCAGCGAGAAATGGATACTACCACGTGACGATACGCGGTATATGGAAAAATTCAGCCCAAGGAGCAATCATGAATAACGGTACAGGTGGAACGGATCAGCAATCTGAAACGCGTTGGAAAGAAGAAGAGTACTTTTATCCCTCGAAAGAATTTACCGCCCAGGCCAATCTGAACGACAAAACGGTGTTCGAGCGTTTCACGTTGGATAAATTTCCAGACTACTACGCCGGTTTTGCCGACATGCTCACATGGTTCAAACCCTGGGACAAGGTATTCGACGCCAGCGACGCTCCCTGCTGGAAATGGTTTACGGGCGGCACGCTGAACGCCAGCTTCAACTGCATCGACCGGCATCTGGCGAAAGACGCCAACAAAACCGCCATCCATTTCGTTCCCGAACTGGAAGAGGAAAAAACCGAGCATATTACCTATCAGGAGCTGTATGTCCGGGTCAACGAGTTCGCGGCGCTTTTGCGCGATACCGCCAAATTGAAACGTGGCGACCGTGTAACCATCCACCTGCCGATGGTGGCGGAAGCGCCAATTGCCATGCTGGCCTGCGCCCGGCTGGGTCTGGTCCACACCGTGGTTTTCGGCGGCTTTTCCGCCAACGCCTGCGCCGACCGCATTGTTGATTCCGGCAGCCGCGTTCTGATCACCATGGACGCCTACTACCGTTCCGGCAAACTCATCGACCACAAAGGGGTTGACGATGAAGCCTGCGCATTGGCGGCTGAAAATGGCCAGAAAGTCGATACCGTGCTCGTCTGGCAGCGCTATCCCGGCAAGTATTCCTCCGCCGCGCCCCTGGTTCCCGACCGTGACATCATTGTTGGCGACGAGTTGAAAAAATACTACGGCGTCCGCGTGCCGGCGGAAGAAATGCGCTCGGAAGATCCGCTCTTTCTCATGTACACCAGCGGCACCACCGGCAAACCCAAAGGCTGTCAGCATGGCACCGGCGGCTATATGGCCTATGTCACGGCCATGTCGAAATACATCCTGGATATTCATCCGGAGGACGTCTACTGGTGCACCGCCGACATCGGCTGGATCACCGGCCATTCCTTCATCGTCTATGGCCCGCTGTCGCTTGGCGGCTCGTCGGTCATCTATGAAGGCGTGCCGACCTATCCGGACGCCGGGCGCAACTGGCGGATCGCCCAGGATTTGAACGTCAACATTTTCCATACCGCGCCGACGGCGATCCGCTCGCTGCGTAAAGTCGGGCCGGATGAACCGAAAAAGTACAACTTCAAATTCAAGCTGATGGTCACCGTCGGCGAACCGATCGAGCCGGAGGTCTGGCGCTGGTACGAAAAGGAAATCGGCAAAAGCCAGGCGGTTATCGTCGATACTTATTGGCAGACGGAAACCGGCGGCTTCCTCTGCGCGACCGTGCCGGGTATTGCGCCGATGAAACCGGGCAGCGCCGGGCCGGGCGTGCCGGGCATCCATCCGGCGATTTTCGACGATGAAGCCAATATTCTGCCTCCAGGTTCCAACAAGGCCGGCAACATCTGTATCAGAAATCCCTGGCCAGGTTGTATGCAGACGGTTTGGGGCGACCGCGATCGCTTTGTCTCGAGCTATTTCGGACGCTACAGCGTCAGCAGCGACAGTAAAGACTGGCGTGATTGGCCGTATATCACCGGTGACGGAGGAATTCAGACCCAAGATGGTTATTTCCGTGTCCTCGGGCGGACCGACGATGTCATCAACGTTTCCGGCCATCGCCTTGGCTCGAAAGAAATCGAGGCGGCGGCGATGACGGTACCGGAAATCGCCGAGGCGGCGGTCGTTCCCATCGCTCACGAGATCAAAGGCGCTGAGCCGGAACTCTACGTGTCGCTAAAACCGGGTGTCGCGGCCAGCCCGGAGATCGTGAAAAAAGTGGCCGACGCCATCACCTTCCAGATTGGCAAGATCGCCAAATGCCGCAACGTCTGGATTGTGCCCGACATGCCGAAAACGCGCTCCGGCAAAATCATGCGCCGGGTGCTGGGGGCGATTTCCAATAAAGGCGATGTCGGCAATGTCATGACACTGGCCAATCCGGAGATCGTCGAAGAGATCCAGAAAATGGTTAATAACCAGAAATAACAGCGCTGAGAACAGCCCGTGGGTAGTGGCCAAGGGCTGTTCAGCATCCACCCGCGCTATCCGCCGGGCGCCGCCGCTTTCCGTTTCCCCATGGCCGGAGGCTGCGACCGGTCGGATTTTTTTGTCCGGCCAGGAAAATAAGTAATCGTAATTCCGTTTATTATCGTCGTAATTTGTCGAAGTGGCCCGCCGCGCCTTGCGGGCCGGGCCAGGCTGGGGTATTTTTTAGAGTTGGCGCACGAGGCGTGTCACCACGCCCCAATCCTTCCCGTCTCGGTTCAACCCAGCTGGCATGAACATTCTTTTATCCGGAACACAAGAGCGCCTGGGCGTTACGCTGCTGCACCACCTGTTCGCCTGTGGCCACACCTTGACCTGCCTGCAAACCCGGCAGGACGAATCCGGCGACACGGTGTGGGATATTGAGCGGCTCTGGCAAGGGCGGGCCGAGCGTCCTTACGACGCCATCATCCATCTTGGCGGCGACAACCTCCTCGACCACCGCTGGAATCAGGGTAAAAAACAACGCATTCAGGACAGCCGCATCGAAGGAACCCGCCAGCTTGTCGATTTTCTCTGGTCACAGCCAGGGCACCTGCGTCCTGAGACGCTGATTTCCACCTCATCAATTGGCTATTACGGTGATACCGGCGAGCGGCTGCTCGGCGAAGGCAACCTGGCTGGCATCGGTTTCTTCGCCGGCGTTTGCAAGCAGTGGGAACGGCAGGCCCTGCGCGCCGCCGAAATCGGCATTCGCGTCCTCTGTCTGCGCCTTGGTATGATACTGTCACCGGAAGATGGCCTGGTACCCAAACTATTGCCGCTGTTCCGCGCCGGCCTCGGTGGCGTTTTCGGCAACGGCGGGCAGTATCAAAGCTGGGTCAGCATTCGTGATGTCTGCCGGGCCGTGACCTTCCTCCTCGAAAAGCCGTCGATACGCGGGCCAGTCAATCTGGTAACGCCGAAACCGGCGACGAATCGGGAATTCGCCGATGCCCTGGCCACAGCGCTTGGCAAATCGGCTCGTGCCCCAGTGCCGGCCAGCCTCTTGCGGCTCTTTTTCGGTGAGATGGCCGACGCCCTGCTTTTGGCCAGCCGCCGGGTCAGCCCGGATTGCCTGCGGCAAGCCGGTTTCATCTTTCAGGATTATGATCTCGCCGCCGCTGTAGCCTGGTGTGCCGGCGTCGCCGAACCGCCTGCGGAACCACCGGCGTGAACCGGCGCGTTTTTTCTTTGACGAATCACGGACGAGCGCGTACAAGAAAACGATCCACTCTCTCGATCAGAGGGATTGGGATTTATTCACCACAGCCAAGGAGAAACGTCATGAAAGCCAGCATCAGCAAAGAATGTATGGGCGACCGCAACTGCAACAAGCTGTGTCCGGAAGTGTTTCAGTATGATGAGGGACAGCTCCTCTCGATCGTGCAATTCGATGTCATTCCTGAAAAATACGAGGATGTCGTGCGCAGGGCCGCCGCTGAATGTGGCGCCCAAGCGATTACCATTGAGGAATGAGGCGACAACATGGCCGGATTCCGTGACAGCCGGACAGCGAAAAACCTGCTCGTTTCTTACTCAGCCGAGGCGCAGGCGCGCAGCCGCTATAATATCTTTGCCAGCCGCGCCCGCGAGGACGGTTTCTGGCAGATCGCGGCGTTGTTCGACGAAACCGCCCGGCAGGAATACGAGCACGCCATCCGTTTTTTCAAGTTTTTCAACGGCGGCGATCTGGAAATTTGCGGCACCTTTCCCGCTGGCGTTGAGCGCGACACCAAAGCCAACCTGTTGGCGTCGGCGGAATTGGAACTGTATGTTCACGGCACTTTGTACAGCTCGTTTGCCGTCATCGCCCGTGAGGAAGGTTTTGAGCGCGCCGCCGAAACCTTTGACGCCATCAGCGTCGCCGAGCGTCACCACGAAGAGATGTTCCGGCAACTGGCCCAAAACATCGACAACGGCGCTGTCTTCAGCCGCCGCGAAGCCCAGGTGTGGAAGTGCGTGAACTGCGGCTATCTGCATATCGGTGAAACGCCGCCGGACAAATGTCCGGCCTGCGTCAAACCGAAAGGCTATTTCGAGATTTTAGCCAGAAATTGGTAAAAACTTGTAATGACAATGCGCCTGGAAGCTAGGTGGCTTGGGCTGTATTGAGCCGTGGTGGAATTCTCCCGAACGCCTGGCCGAAGTCACCGGCTGCGGCGCACTCTTATACCTGGTTTACATTGACAGCAGCACTTCCGGTTTGCCATCCGGGATAATCTGGGTTTCGCTGATCATCAGCCGGTTCATATCGACACCGAATCGGTCATGCAGGTGCTGGCGAAGCGCTTCCGCCCGTTGTTGTCCCAAGGCTTCGAGCTTTTTTGTCAGCTTCGGGCTGAGCGACAGCGGGGTTTTGTCATCCTGCCCTTTCTTGCCCGCCCCTGGGTTGAATTCGTTGGCCACCACCTTCGGCGTCAGTTGCAGATCCATTGCCGGACGGTCGGCGAGTATCTTGCCAACCCGTTGCAGATAATCGTCTTTCACCAACGTCAGATCGGCCTGACCGGGGGCGAACTCCGCCGGCGGCAGGCTGACCTGCATCATCTTTTGTCCGACCTTGGTACCGACATAGGCCAGGGCGCCGTATGGCCCCAAGGTATAAACCAGATAGGCCGAGGCGGCGGGGACAATCGCCTTGCTTAAGGCGGTGATGATGATGCTCGAAAGCCCGACATTCAGCGATGACAGTTCTCCTTCGACAGGAATACTCAGGCTGATGTTGCCCTGGCTGTCGCGCAAAAGCGCCAGGGCGGCATCGAGCGGCAACGGCAACTGATTGTTTAACTTCTCCGCCAGTTCCGGCGACAGGGTTTTCGTCTCCAGCTTTTGCAGCAACACATCATTTTTCACCTTGAGAAAGTCATCCTTCAGGCCGACGCTGCCGTCGATTTTCAACTCTCCAGAGGCCAAGGCCGTACCAACGGCTTGGGCGGTGTAGGGCGACAGGTGACTTAGCGGATAATTTTTCAGATGAATATCGAGGGCGATATCCGGTTTGGCACCGAACAAAGCCATACCGCCACTGACATTCAGCGGCGCCCGGTCGGCCAACTGCGCCACCAGTTCGACAGCGCTCTTATGCTCAGGCCTGGTGCTGTCAACATCTCTGATAGTCAAACTTTCAATGTCGGTCTCGGCGGTAAATTTCAGTGGCAGGCTTTTATCGCTGAAGAAGATATGACCGTCGAGGGTCGCCTGGCCAAGGCGGATGGGAAAGGGCAGCGCTTTTGCCGCATCACCGCCGGTTTTGACCGGCGCCGTTTCGGCCACTTCTTTTTCAGCCGGCGCCGCTTTCCGCTCCGGTGTTTTCTTCTCCGATGCTTGCAGGCGGCTTAAGGCGTTCAGCGTCCCCTCTTTATCTTTTTCAAGATGCGCTTCAAAGCCTCTGAGGTCGAGGCTGGCGGCGGTAAATCCATTCTTCAGGCTGAAGGCTGACTGGCGCAACAACAGGCGGTCGAGCGAGCCAACGGCGTTTTTCTTGTCGGCCCCAAGAAACAACAACTTGCCAAGATCAACCTCACCGATCTCGACTTTTCCCTCTTTGTTCGCCATGATACCGGTAATTTTCGCCGTATCGACTGAAGCCAGGCGGCTGTTGTCCTGTGACGAGTGGGCGGCAAAATGATCAAGGGCCAGGGTGCCGGTTCTCCAGTAGTATCCTTGGGCTGAGGTGACCTGATCGATATTAAGGCCAACGAGAGAAAGGGCCAAAGGCATCGCTCCCGGCAAACTGGCCCCGGCGTTTTTCACGCCAATTTTTTGTACTTGCCAGTTGATCAAATCGTCGGTGGTGGCAGTGCCGACATTGACCTCTTTAACCGTCGCCTTTATCGCCTCTTTACCACCGCTGATAAAAGACAGACCGCTTGCGGCAAGCGTTTTCATGGCGATTTTCTTGCCGATGTCGCCGCTGAGTTCGGCCACGCTCGCGCCCTCGGCTCCGGCGCGCATGGCGCCGTTTTCATAGCCGCTGCCATCAGTGGCAAGCGCCCCGGTAAAAACCGCCCGCGACACGCCCTTTGGCATTGACCAGTTGGTTTTGCCCTGCCAGTTCAGTCGCTGCTGCGTCACTTTCATCCGCCCGATGTTGACCAAGCTGCCCTGCGTTGTCAGCGTACCGTCGTGCTCGACAGAAAGTACCGGAGCAATCGGCACACTAGTATCACCAGTCAGGGTAAGTTGGTCGTGTTTCAAAGAAAAACCGGCGTCGGGCACGCCGACGGTAATACCACCAGAGGCCAGCGTCCCTTTCGTCGTCACACCGTGATCGTTTTGCGCCAGATGATAGGATGCCGCGCCATTCCACGACAGCGTATCCGCCGCGCTGCGGAAAGTGTTGTTGCCGACCAAGGGCTTGGTGATGGTGATAGCTCCATCGTAATCGGCCTTTATCAGGCCGTCTCCCTGCATATAAGCGGCCTTGCCATTCAGGCTGACGGTGCCGGCAAAATCGGGCAGCGCCTCCTCGACATACTTTTTCACGTTGGCCAGATCGAAGGCGGCGAAGTTCAGTTGGCCGCGCAGGTCCAGTGATGGCGCGATCTTCACAGTATCAAGATGGATGGCCACCGCCTCGCCGTTCAGCTTCCCTTGCAGGTCGAATGTGGCCGCGGGGGCTGAAGCACTGGTGGAAAAATTATTGAGCCGCGCCTCGTCGACCACCAGAGTCAGGTCAATCTCTGGGGTTCTGAAACGAATTTCGCAATTGCCAAGCGTCACATTTCGCGCCGAAAATATCCATTTGCTGGGTGGACTATCGGCTTTGCCAGACGGACTGGCCGCTTCGCCGGATGGGCTTTCCGTTTTCACCTCGCCGCCGGGAGTTAAGCTGTAGGTGCCGAAACGCCACGAGCCATCCGATTTCTGCTCTATATCAAGCAGCAGGTCGTGGTAAGCGGCCTCCTGGATATGAATATCGCGGTGCAACAAATTACTCAGGCCGAGGTCAACGGTGAACGTGCCGTCGCTCAACAGCGTCTGACCGCCGAAATTGGCGGCCAGGCCACGCAGGCTGAGACGGGACAAAAAGGGATTGTAGCGAACGCTGTCGATGGTGGCCTCGTCGGCGCCGTTTTTCTTCAGCCAATACTGAGCGCCGTATTTGATGGCAAAAGGCAGGGCGATAAAGAAAAGAACCAGAAAAATCACCAGCCCGGCCAAAGAGCGCAGCCACCATCTCCTGTGCCATGGTTTGCTCGCTGGTTTGCCGATTTTTTCAGGAATTGCTTGCGCTTCCGGGGGGGATTGTTGCAGGTCCATGGTTGTTCACCAATTTTAACCGCTGAGGATTGGTAAAAAAACGCTGCCGGACAACGAGACATCCAGGCTGGTGATTATATCGCTTCCGCCACGGATGAGCATCCCCTTGAGGCAATTCTTCACCAATTATTTACCGGAAACCGCCACAGCTTCCCCCGCCGTCTTTCTAGCCGCCCCGCCCGCCTAATGGCGGCCACCCTCCTAAAGTCAGCTTTTTGCCGACGATTACAGCCCCTTCACACATTATTTCGAGCACGATGTCAGCTATCACCGCTACTTCCCTGGCAATGTCTTTTTTTATTTTGGTTCAACATAGAGGGCTCCACGATGTGAGGAATCTGCTGTAACATCATCTACTTTCTCGGACATTTCCTTTGCAAATAAGGTATGTACATTAACTAAACACTCCGGTCTGGATAAATTCTGTGGTAACTGGGTGGCGCATATCTCCTCAATAGAATAATAATTTTTGATATATGCATAATAGCAAACATTTTGTCTCAATTTGAAGGCAGCATCAGACGTTTTATCTCCTATAAAAAAATCAAGAATATCTTTGTCTTCACGAAAAGTATGGAGTCGCACGAAATATTCATCAATCTCGTCTATAGTCATTGAAGGGGTCTGTAAAAGTGGCCGGTCATAATCTTCTCTTGTTCCACATTTATTAACTAATTCTATAAAATCATTAAAAGTCTTACCATGATTTTTATAGTAAAAATACTTATTAGAAGTGGAACATTTCAGTGAGTCGGCATCGTTAAAGGCATTACGCAATATCTCTCTTCTTGCCAGATGTTCTTTGTCCTCATTCGTGCTTCCTTTATCGTATTCCCTTTTCACTTTATCTATCATGCCTTTGGGGAGGTTACTTTTTTGAGGATCAAAACGATTATAAAGCTGCCATGCCATTTCTTTCAAACAACTAATTTCCTTTGCTAACTCTTGATCTGCTTTTATATAACCTTCTTCTGGTGGATGTTGAAGAATTTTTTGCTCGCCTGAATTGCTCTTAACAATTCTGGCTAACTCCCCATCAAAATATCCATTAAATTTACCCGCTTCAAAATGAGACTTACGCATTTTACCATTACAATCCCAATATCCCTCTCTTGCATTTGGACGAATCAAGTCAGCCTCAACAGCGTTGAGAAAAGTTTTATGACCGAAATATTTAGGATTAGCATTATGTGCCATCTCAATAAAACCAGCCGCTGGCGCCCAAATATTTAACGGTTCATCGGAAAAAAGTAAAAGTAAGAGTATTCTTTTATAACCTTCTACATCATTCTCATTAATCGGTACAAAAAGTTGCATAACTTCCTCCAATTTTTATTTGTTATTTGTTATCCAAGAGCCCTTAACCGAAACTTAGATAATCTTTTCCTGGTTGATTCATCCTTGTCAATTTCATATAAATACTCCAGGAATTTTATAGCGCCCTCTATATTTTGGCAACTCTCCGGACAAAGCATTTCTGCCCCCTTTTCGAAACATTTTCTACGGCTAGGAATTCCATAAAATATATCCATAGTGTGCTTAAGAAGATTAAAAGTGTTTTCTACATTACAGGGATCGACCGTTGCTTTACGGTTTCCATGTGCACAGTAGAGGGGAGAATCATAATACAACCTTCCCAATACAACAGAAAGTCCATAATGCTTCCCAGCATTCTCATCTTTAGAAGGGGGATAAAATATTGCCTTAATGTTTTTTTTCTCCTCAAGATTTTTTCTGCGGTTCGGTATCTCTGCTTTTTTTTCTGCGGGCACAATGGAAAAGTGAGGTTTTTGAGTTCCTGCAAGTGTTGTAAGATATCGATCATTTTCCAGACTACAACCTAAAAATAAAGCAGAATTGTTTTGAAATATTTTGCATAAATCGTTTATAATATTTGAAGTCTCTTCCTGATAGGCGATTTTATAGTCTTCTTCAGTTATAATTATCATATGAGATTTACCCATTCCACCGTGCAAATGGTATATTAACGGATCATCGTCATCTTCTTCTGAGGAATATCCTTCGTAATCTTTGCTGCATACAACAGAACGGCATAGTGGTTTCTCCTTCGTTTGATAAAGTCGTTCAAGAACAGAATCGTAATTTGTAGTCAATATTGTCCTCTTTGGAAATATCAGAGGTATATACGTTACACTTTCATAAATTGATCTACTCTCAAAATGGCCGTGATTCTTATCAAATTCACGGTCATTTTTCTTGAATTCTTTTTTTAATTCCTGTTTTAAATCCAACCCTTTGCTTTTCATTTTCTCGCTTATTTCCGAGGCTAATTTTTCGGGATTTCTATATTTATCGTTAAATTTATTTTCGTTAATCGACTTAATTTCTTTGTTGTAAAAACTCCACAAAAGTTCCCACCAAGTGGGATAGCCAAAATTAGCAGATAATCCAGCACCAATAAATGGCCTTATCAAATGTTCCTGTAATTTTCCCTTAATTTCATCGTATATCTCTTGATTACCTCCATCATATTTCATAATTTCCTCGAACAGCATCTTATCCCTCCATCAGCGCGTCAATCAGAACCGTTCCCTTGAAATTCTAAGGAACGTCGCATAACACATCTATTCTTTGCAAGACAGTAAATATCCGTATCACAATTGAAACAAAAAGTCAACTTGAATAAATAATAGACATTGGCATTTTTTCACCTTCATGCTATCGTCCAGGGAAATCCACACAGAAAAGGAGCCGCCATGTACACAAAAAGCCACGACTTGTTGAAAAACGGACCGTTCCCAGAATCATCTCCTTTTTTTGATAAACTTTTCTTGCTGGCGCGGGTCGCCCGTGCCACGAATGGCGTTTACACTTTTTTGATTGAAGACGGTGTAACGCCCACAGTGCGTATGGATAATAAAATTGACTTGCCTGTCCCGCTCGTAACTGAGATGGCTGGCAACGAGCAATATGCCCTTTTTTCCGCCAACGTCATGCTGCATATCACCGGCCATGGCTTCCCCGTGCTGCGCCGGGACGGCGGCACCCGCTTCTACCCCTTGTGCTATACCTGCCCCGCCGGGCGCTGCGAACAAACGCCCCAGCAAACCGCCATCTCGGAAGTCAACGAAGAAATCTTGCTTATCCTCCGGCATACATCAACCGGCGAGTTACGCACGCTGGGCATCGGCAGCCCGGATAAAGTGGCGACGGGTTTATTGCATAAAAAATCAGAGCTGGGCAGGAATTTGCCCAGGGCACTGGCCCTGCCGCTTTCCTGGGAAAAGGGCCAGGACAGCTATTCGTTGGTGGCACACAGCCAATCATCACAAGAAATAATTGAAGAAGGCAGCGCCACCATTATCTACGATGAACGAACCAACGCCTATGAAATATGCTTCCAAATGGACATATCCCTGCCAGAAGGCTGGGTCATAGACAGCGTCGCTGATGGGGAAAAATACGGACGCGAAGCACGAATCGTCGCATCACTTGCAGACCTCAATCCCGAAGAATGCGTCCCCGCATTGCGGCTATTTGTTGACAGACACAGTGTTTGAGTTTTCCAGAGAGGCTAATGGCACTCAATAGCGCTTGCTTTGCGTAATCGAACGATTACAATATCAGCCATGTACACTATCCGCATACATCCAGCTTTCGCCGAATGGCTTTCCGGCATCAAGGACGGAATGACGCGCCTGCGCCTGGCGCGGCGTTTGCGTAAAGTTGCTGGCGGCAATCTTGGTGACGTGAAGCCTGTCGGTGAAAACATCTGGGAGATGCGCGAGTTTTTCGGTCCCGGCTGGCGCATGTACTACGCACAGCGCGAAAACACGCTGATTGTCATGCTTGGCGGCGGGAATAAATCCACGCAAGACGCTGATATCGCGCGGGCTATTCAGTTGGCCGCAACCCTGGAGGATTGAGCCATGAAAACCAAAATATCCAACCTGCCAATATTTGATATAAGCGAGCATCTGACTGACGATAAAGCCATTGCCGAATACCTTACCCTCGTTCTGGAAGAGAACGACCCCGCCGCGCTGGCTGAGGCCCTTGGCGACATTGCCCGCGCTCGCGGCATGACCGAAATTGCCAAGACGTCCGGACTGAGCCGTGAGGCGCTTTACAAGGCCCTACGCCCAACCAGCCAGCCGCGTTTCGAGACGATTTCCCGCGTTTGCGCCGCCCTTGGCCTGCGGCTGATAGTAACGCCGGAACACGCATAAGACCGGGATCAGGAAACAGCGGGAAATGGCTTGAAATCAGGGCCGTCCGGCGACTTTCTCCAAGGTTTTTGCCACCGATTTATCGAGACTGATACCGTCACGGGCGGAGCGCGGACAACGATCTTCTTTCCTTTGATTACAGCGGACACAAAAAAGGCCGGAAACCCTGATTTTGCTCAGGATTCCGGCCCTTGTGCGGACTCCATGTTGGCGGAGAGGGAGGGATTCGAACCCTCGGTACGTGTTACCGTACACCCGCTTTCCAGGCGAGCACCTTCGACCACTCAGACACCTCTGCATGTGTAAAGTCACAATATCAGGAATTATACCATATACCGGCGCAATGTCAAGAATTCCGCGCGCAGAATACAGGCCAAACTGTAGCGGCGTCAAACATAGGTT
>DOMU01000205.1 GCA_003509305.1 Desulfobulbaceae bacterium
GGCCACGTTGGGCGCGCCGCACACGATATCCAGCACCTCATCGCCCACGTCCACCCGGCAGACCGAGAGTTTGTCCGCCTCCGGGTGTTTGCCGCACTCGGCGACATAGCCGACGACAATGGGCGCGAGGCCCGCAAAGGGCCGGGAAAGGCCGTCCAGCTCAAGCCCGGCCATGGTGAGCCGTTCGCCCAGTTCAAGGGCGCTTCCCTCATACGGGACAAATTCACGAAGCCAGGAAAGACTGAGCAGCATGGGAAACTCCGGGATTATGGTCAGAAGGCTTTTTTTCAGAGATGAAGCCGCTCACTGAGCGCTGACCCGTGAGGGCGCCCGGCAAGCTTTTGCGCGAGAGCACTGGTAAGACAGCGTTTCCCTACGCAAACTGCGTCAAAAACCGCAGGTCGTTCTCGTAGAACATGCGCAGATCCGTGATGCCGTACTTGAGCATGGCTATGCGCTCGACGCCGAGGCCGAAGGCGAAGCCGGTGCTGTCTTCAGGGTAGCCGACGGCGGCGAACACGTTGGGATCCACCATGCCGCAGCCGAGGATCTCCAGCCAGCCAGTACCCTTGCAGATGCGGCAGGGCTCGCCGTTCCGGTGCCCTTTCCCGGAGCAGAGTATGCAGGAGATATCCGCCTCGGCGCTGGGTTCGGTGAAGGGGAAAAAGCTGGGGCGGAAACGCAGGCCGACGCCGCTGCCGAACATTTTGTTGACGAACAGGGCCAAAACGCCCTTCAGGTCAGCGAACGAGACATTTTTATCGACGAGAAAACCTTCGACCTGATGGAACATCGGCGTGTGCGTGATGTCGGAATCGCAGCGGTAGACCTGGCCTGGCGCCACCACCCGCAGCGGCGGCTGTTGCTTTTCCATGATTCGCGCCTGCATCGGCGAGGTATGGGTGCGCAGGAGCAGCGAATCGGTGACGTAGAAGGTATCGTGCATATCCCTGGCCGGATGATGCGCCGGGATATTCAGGGCCTCGAAGTTGTAGTAATCAAGTTCGACATTCGGCCCTTCGGCGATATCAAAGCCCATAGCCGCGAAAATGGCGCAGGTTTCACGCATGACGCGGGAAATCGGATGCGACCGCCCATGGGCTGGTTGGCGTCCCGGCAGGCTCAGGTCAAGGGCGGGCCGGACATGGGCGCGTCCCGCGCCAAGCGCGGCGTTTTTTGCCGCGTACAACTCCTCGATAGCGGCTTTCGCCTCGTTGGCTTTGGCGCCCAGACGCGGTTTATCCATCGCCGGCAGCGCGCCCAAACCGCGCAAAATGCCGCTTAAGAGTCCCTTGCGCCCCAGATAGCGCACGCGGAACTCTTCAAGTTGCGCTGGCTCGCCGATGGCCTCGGCTTCGGCGCGGGCGGAAGTGACCAGGTGCTGTAATTCCTCTTCCATGACGTGCATATGCGGACAGTGGAAACAGGACGCGCCGGTAAGCCAGGCTATGACGCCAAGCCATTACCGGCGCGCGAAAAATTATAAACGGTTGTTACGAATTGGCCTGTTTGGCAATCTGGCTGACGCGGGCAAAAGCCGGAGCGTCGAGAATAGCGAGATTCGACAGTACCTTGCGGTCGAGTTCGACGCCAGCTTTTTTCAGGCCACCGATCAGGCGGCTGTAGCTGATGTCGTTGATGCGGGCGCCGGCGTTGATGCGGGCGATCCACAGGGCACGGAATTCGCGTTTTTTTGTGCGGCGGTCGCGATAGGCATAAACCAAGGCGCGGTCAACGGCCTCGGTAGCGCTTTTATAGAGGCGTGACCGGCCACCGCGAAAGCCCTTGGCCAGTTTCAATACCTTGTTTCTTCTTCTGCGGGCCTTGAAGCCCCTGGTAACTCGTGGCATCGTTTTACTCCTTTACGCGGACCACGCCTTCGGCTGGAAGCGTTGGCCCGGAGACTATTACATGTAGGGAAGAATTTTCCTGAGCATTTTCGTATTGGCCGCGTCAACCAAATTGTTCTGGCGCAGACCGCGTTTACGCTTGGTGCTTTTCTTGGTCAAAATATGACGGGCGAAGGCTTTAGCGCGTCTGATTTTTCCACCGCCGGTCAGGGAAAAACGCTTGGCCGCTCCCCGGTTGGTCTTCATCTTGGGCATGTTGACTCCTCTTCTTGAAAAACGACCGCCGTGAATGGCGGCATACTCTTCTTATTTGGGGCCGACGAACATCACAAGCTGCCGCCCTTCCATTTTGGGGGGCTGGATGATCGTCGCTTCCTCGGTCAGCATCTCGGCAATATTATTCATCGCTTCAAGGCCGATGGACTGGGAGTAGGTGATTTCCCGTCCACGGAAGCGCATGGTGATTTTCACCTTGTTCTTCTGGGCCAGAAACTTTTTGATACTCTTGACCTTGAAATTCAGGTCGTGCTCTTCGGTCTTGGGGCGGAACTTGATTTCCTTGGTTTCGACCACGGTCTGATTGCGTTTCGCCTCGTGCTGCTTTTTCTTCTGCTCATAGCGAAATTTGTCATAATTCATGATCCGGCAAACCGGCGGGTCAGCGGTCGCGGAAACTTCGACCAGATCAAGTCCTTCGGCGACAGCTTGCGCCCGCGCCGCTTCCGGGGTGACAATCCCTACCTGGGTGCCGTCACTGCCTATCAGACGAATACGCGGATGGCGAATCTCCTCGTTGATGTTCTCGGTCTTGCTGTCGCCGCGCGAGACAGGAACGGGTTTTCCTCGTTTCGTGTTAATAATTCATCCTCCCACAAATATCCTCTGAAAAAACTGGTTTGAAAAAGCGTGCGATGATACCCGTTTTTTCCAGGCAGGTCACGATAAAATGCGCCGTCGGCGAAAAAATCAGAAACCTCGCCCGGTCCGGCATTCGGCCTTAACCATTTCGGCGAATTCGGCGATCGACATTGGCGGCAGGTTCTTGCCATCGCGTAAACGCACCGTCAGCGTGCCGCTGGCCTTTTCGTTGTCGCCGACGATGAGCATATAGGGAATCTTCGCTTGCTGCGCTTCGCGGATTTTATAGCTCAGCTTCTCGTTGCGAAAATCCTGCTCGACACGGAGGCCTTCGGCGCGCAGGCGTTCCGCCACCTCGCGGCTGTAGTCGGCCTGCTCGTCGGTGATATTCAGGATGCGCGCCTGCACAGGAACGAACCAGAGCGGAAAAACCCCGGCGTAATGTTCGATCAAGACACCAATGAAACGCTCCAAAGAACCCATCAGGGCGCGATGGATCATAATCGGGCGATGCTCGTTGTTGTCGGCGCCGATGAAACTCATGCCGAAACGTTCTGGCAGGTTGAAATCGACCTGGATGGTCGAACACTGCCAGGAACGGCTCAGTTGATCTTTGATCTTGATGTCGATCTTCGGCCCGTAGAAAACACCTTCGCCGGGGTCGATGGCGTAGGCCAGACCCTTCTTTTCCAGGGCCAGCTTCAGGGCTTCGGTTGCCCGCGCCCAGTTGTCGTCGCTGCCGACGTATTTTTCCGGCCGCGTCGAGAGATAGATGTCATAGCGGTCGAAACCGAAGGTGCGCAGGATGTGCAGGTTCAGGTCGAGGATATTGAAAATTTCTTCCTCAAGCTGATCAGGCCGGCAGAAAATATGGGCGTCGTCTTGGGTGAAGCCGCGCACGCGTAAAAGGCCATGCAGGGCGCCGGCCCGCTCGTAACGATAAACCGTGCCCAGCTCGCACCAACGTACCGGCAATTCACGGTAGCTCCGCTGACGGCTGAGGTACATGCCGATGTGGAAGGGGCAGTTCATCGGCTTGAGCTGATACTTCACCTCGTCGATTTGCATCGGCGAATACATGTTTTCCGCATAAAAATCCAGATGTCCGGAAGTTTTCCATAAATCCTGGCGAGCGATATGTGGCGTATAGAGCAGTTCGTAGCCGTGGCGGTAGTGCTCATCCTTCCAGTAGTCCTCAATCAGCCGCCGCAGTTGCGCCCCTTTCGGCAGCCAGAGGATCAGGCCGGGGCCGATGCTGTCGTCGGTGGTGAACAGTTCCAGTTCTTTGCCCAGACGGCGGTGGTCGCGTTTTTTCGCCTCTTCCAGGGCGTGTAGATGGGCGGAAAGCGCCTTAGCGTCGTAGAAAGCGGTACCGTAGAGGCGTTGCAGCATTTCCCGCTTTTCGTCGCCGCGCCAATAGGCGCCGGCTACCCGTTGCAGTTTGAAATGGCGGATGGCGCTGGTGTCGGGCAGATGTGGCCCACGGCAAAGATCAAGGAAGTTGCCGACCTGAAACAGGCTGACGGTATCGGTATCAATATCCTGAATCAACTCGACCTTGAATGGCTCTTGCCGCTCACTGAACAAAGCGATAGCGTCGGCGCTTGGCATCTCGCTACGGACGAAAGAGGCGCCAGCGGCGGCAATCTCGGCCATTTTCGCCTCAATGCGCTCGAAATCGTCGGGTGTGAAGGCATCGCGGCGCTGAAAATCGTAATAAAAACCCGACTCGATGGCCGGGCCGATGGCCACCTTGACATCTTCGCCAAACAGTTCGCGCACCGCCTGGGCCATGATGTGGGCGGTACTGTGCCGCAGCACTTCCAGGCCCCACTCGCTTTCCGGCAGAACCGGCTCAAGCGTTATGTCATTGGTAAGCGGTTGCCGCAGGTCGAAAAGCTCGTCACCGGCCCGTGCCGCCACCATTCGTTTACGCTGTTTACCGGAAACAAGACCGGCCAAGGCGTCGGCGACGGTCGTTAAACGAGGGACACGCACGCTCTCGCCGCTGGGAAGGGAAACAGAAATATCGGCCATAACTTCTCCCTCCAAGAAAAGGAGAATAAAAGAAAGGCTAAAAGAAGAGGCGCTGAATACGCCGTCTTCCCTTAGCCTTATCTGGTAGGCGCGGAGGGGATTGAACCCACGACATCCACCACGTCAAGGTGGCGCTCTCCCACTGAGCTACACGCCTGTATCAGCAAATCGTACAGCCGCCTATGATTTAGGCCTGCGACAAATATCCAGCTTTTGTACCAGAACAATCGCGGTCATGTCAAGACGAATTGTTGTGACCGGTTCGTTCAGGCTTTCGCGGTTTCGGCCTAGTCGGCGTTGAGACAATAAACAGGAGTAATGAAGATTGTAATTATAATTTGCGAGCATCTCTCGCTTGCTATTATAGACGTATAGATATGTACATCGCCATATGTCGCGAGCGAAAGACCAACACAAGTCAGGAGGAGACATCATCAGGAAAGAAAGTTACCGGCTTGGAAAATAGGGATTGGCGACGCTCTGCTGGCGCTAAACGGGAATGTTAATTTTAACAATGGGGGAACGTATGAAAAAGAAGATGTCGGTATTCGTAACAATGGCGGTCTTGGCGGTATGCTTTCCCATGTATGCCAGTGCCGAGGGCGGTAAAGGACTCTATGCCGTCGGCAAGGCCGGCGCCTTCTTCCCTATCGAAAGCGACGGAGACACAGGGTTTGCTGGCGATATTGGCGTAGGCTATAATTTTCTGTCCGGACCGGGGCTTTTGGGCCTTGAGGCCAGTATTGGCTATTACAACAGCTCTTATGGAGCTGAAAAAGCATTTGATTACCCGGACATGCCGTCTATTCATAGAAGTATTGATGTTGATGCCGATATGATCCCCTTTAGTGTGACGGTAAAAGGCGGTCGCCGGGTCGGTCCGTGGAGTTTTTACGCCGGTGCCGGTCTTGATCTGATTTATGTCTCTTACGATGTGAGCACGACCGCGTCGACGCCTATTCTGGGAACGATTCCAGGCGATTCAGGTGATGACAGCGACGTGGATTTTGGCGCCCATCTCGCGGCTGGAGCGACATACGATATGACTGATAATTTATTTGTTGGGTTCGAGTGCCGCTACCTCTTGGCGGGGGATCTGAGCATTACCACTGGTTTAGACACCACGAAATTTGATTTCAGCGGTTTTACCGCTCAAGGGATGATCGGTGTACGGTTCTGATATGGATGAGGCCGTCCTGTGTGATGTGATGCGCTAGCGTGATTCCGGCAGGGGTTCCGCACCCCTGCCGGAGTTATGAATAACATCAATGAAAGGGAACAACCATGAATGAGCAACCCGAAGTCCATACCATCGAAAAAAGCGTGAACAACGGCTTTATTCAGGTGTGGTGTTCTTTCTGCAGTCTCGGCATCGCCACTGGCCTCATCCTGGTATTGGGCATGACTGGTCTCACATTAAGTGGCTGTTCCGGTTCAGATGACGGTGAACCTGTCACGACAACCGGTGGCACTACGACTTATTCCGGCAGCGGTACTATCACACCCATCGCTACTTACACCTTTGGTGAGGACAATTCCGAGCGTGTGGGCCATGCAGTGGGCACGGGAGTTTTCGCTGGTGGTGAACAGCAGGGTCCGGTGGGGCAGATGACGACTGTGACCAAGGTTATTTCGCTGCCGCTGCGGCCGGACCAATTGCCTGGCCAAACACAGGGTGATATCCGTGGCGTTGCCGACCTGGGCCACGCTTTCACCGAGTCAGGGAATAATTTGCTGGTGAATGATATGCTGACAAAAGCGGCGGCGGAGCAAAAATGACAGGGGCGAAATAGCGTCAGTCGGAACCAGTCCCCCTCATTGAGGGGGATGTCGGCGCAGCCGACAGGGGGAGTCACCAAAAGTCAAAGGAAGATGTGTAGGGGCGGTTCGCGAACCGCCCCTNNCCTACTTCCTGAAATGAAAAATGGGATTAAAGGCACGCCGTGTCCAATAGCGCCCAGCGCTGCCAGAAATCGGGGAAGGATTTTTTGACGCAGCCTTCGTCCATAATTGTGACGCCGGGAATCCGCAAGCCAGCGACGGCGAAGCTCATGGCTATGCGGTGGTCGCGGTAGGTCTCGATCTGGGCGCCGCGCAGGCCGGCGCCACCCTGACCGTGGATGATCATGGTATCCGATAATTCCTCCGCCTGAACACCAAGTTTTTTCAATTCCGTTACCACCGCCGACAGCCGATCGCATTCCTTGATCCGCAGATGGGCGATGTTTCTGATGATGGTGTCGCCCTCGGCAAAGGCGGCGACAACGGCCAGGGTCGGCGCCACATCCGGCATATCA
>DOMU01000133.1 GCA_003509305.1 Desulfobulbaceae bacterium
GCGCTTCCGCCGCGCCCTCACCGGTCAGCCGCAGCGCGGCGCAAAGACTCAGGCGGATGCGATGCCGCGCCGCCAGTTCGATGATTTCCCGCTGTTTTTTGCCTTTGCGATCCTGGACAAGAATAATTTCGGCAATTTTCTCCGGACTCGTCTCCAGTGCCGCCATAACCGGATGCGTGCCCCAGATCAGATCGTCAGAGACCTGGATTTTCCGTTCGGCGCGCTGTTCCGGACGCGTTTCGGTTTGGCGGCCAACAGGTTGATTTTTCGTTATTTTAAGGCCAGGCAATTTATTCATACCTATACGCCCCACAGCGGCGCCGGGGCGCCAGAGAGCAGGCGGCGTTTTTTCGCCCGTTCGGCATAAATGATCGCCACCACCTGCCGCACCGCTTCATCTAAGCGATCGTTGACCACCAGATATTCATAGTCGGACATGGTACGCATCTCGGCAGCGGCGTTGACCAGACGTAAGGCGAGAACATTTTCGGCTTCCGTTGCCCGCGCGCGCAGGCGGCGCTCCATCTCGGCCAGGCTGGGCGGAATGAGGAAAATAGTGACCGGCGGCGGATTCATGCGGCGAAGCACCTGTTCGGCGCCCTGGACATCAATTTCCAAAATGACATCAAGGCCTTCGGCGAGCAATTTTTCCACACTCAGGCGGCTGGTACCATACATGTTGCCGTGCACCTCGGCCCATTCAAGAAAATCGCCGTGCCGAACCAGGGTTTGGAATTGGCCGCGCGTACAGAAATGGTAACTGATGCCATCCACCTCACCGGGGCGTGGGGCGCGGGTGGTATGCGACACGGAAAGCGTCAATCCTGGCACCTCCGCCAGCACCTCCGCCAGCACCGTCCCCTTACCGGCGCCGGACGGCGCCGAAACGACAAAAGCCAATCCCTTATTCATCGTCATCGTTTGTCTGCGCCTCTTTCAGCACTTCATGGATCGGGGTCTGCGCCGACAGGGAGGTCAGGCGCTGGGTGATAGTTTCAGCCAGGGCAAAGGACAGCACCACATGGCCGGAATCCATGATCAAAAGCGAGCGCGTGCGCCGGCCTTCAGTCATATCGAGCAGCTTTCCCTCCACCTTGGCGTTTTCCTTCAGCTTTCTCGCCGGCGATGAGCCGGTCTTCAGTACCGCCACCACCCGGCCCGCCACGACGGTATTGCCAAATCCGACGTTCAACATCAGCATCGCGGCATCCTTGTCACTCGATATTCTGAATCTGTTCACGGATCTTTTCCAGCTCGCTTTTCAGTTCCACCGTTTGCTGGGTGATGGCGGCGTCGGCGATCTTTGAGGCCAGTGTATTGACCTCACGCAACAGTTCCTGCACCAGGAAATCGAGCTTGCGGCCAACGGCGGCATCTTCTTCAAGAAAAGCCGCGAATTGCCCCAGATGACTGCGCAGGCGGACGAGTTCCTCGCTGACGTCGGATTTATCGGCGAGGATCGCCACCTCCTGGGCCAGGCGCATCGGGTCGAGCTGGACACCGGCGAGCAGTTTATCGNNACCGCAACTGTTCCTGCCGCTGCTGTAACAGGCTGGGGATAACGGCGTCGATAGCATCGACGACCTCGGTAAAATGCCTCAGGCGCTGGCGCAGGTCGGCGGTCAGGGCCGCGCCCTCACGCAGGCGCATCTCCTCGCAACCGGCCAAAGCCTCGCCGAGCATTTCGTCAAGCACCGGCCACAGCGCCTCCGCATCAAGAGCTATTTGCTCACGGTTCAGGATATCGGGGAAAGCGCATATCTGCGCCAGCGTTGGCCGCTCAGTCATGCCAAGGCTGGCGGCAAGCTGACACAGGGCGTTTTGGTACTGCCGCGNNGCGCCAGTTCGCCATTGGCCCGCACCCGCATGTCAACGTTGTCCTCACCGCCACGACAGATAGTCATGTCAACCCGACCACGCTGAAAAGATTGGCCCAAACGTTTACGCAAACGGTCTTCCAGCGCCTGGCAATCACGAGGCAGCCTGATCTTGGCATCGAGAAAGCGATTGTTGATACAACGAATCTCCGTCCACCAACGCGTCCCCGCATACTCCATCTCGGCGCGGCCAAAACCGGTCATACTGCGCACAGTCATAATTTCCTCTCACCTGCCGATAAAAAAACGGCGCAAAAGCTTTCACTCTTGCGCCGCTGATACGACTCTCCGCCGGAAAAACCGACGGCTAGCGAACCGCTTATTACTTCAGGGCCGCGTCCAACTGTTTGATGATGGTGCCGCTCAGGTCAATGGCTGGGTTGAAGTACCTAATTCCAGCATGCTGCTCGACAATCAGCGTATAACCGCCATCTTTGCCGATCTTCTCGACAATACCCTGCAAGGCCTTCATCATAGGTTCAAATTCTTTACCTTGCAATTGCTTCAACTCAAGTTCGGCGGCTTGGCCCTTAGCCTGAAAATCCTGCCCTTTTTTCTGAAACTCGCGAATTTTGTCCGCCTGGACTTCCTTGCTCCAGACCGCGCTTTTTTTCTCTATATCATTCTGCAGGGCGATCAAGGCATCTCGTTCCGGCTTAAGCCGGGCTTCCACTTCTTTGACCCGGCTTTGAATACGTTTCTGGGCTGCCTGTCCGTGCGAGCTTTGGGCAATGATTTTCTGAAAATCAATCACCCCAATCTTCACTTCCGCAGCCTGAACATTGGCGCCAAAACAAAGAGCCGTCACCAAGGCAACCGCAATCCAACCCATTCGTAGCGACATCATAATTCTCCAGGGACTTGCCCTATCCGTCAATTATTCGACAACGATGAAATCGTCACGACGGTTTAACGCCCAAGCGGTCTCGTCATCGCCATGAACGAGGATTCTCTCTTCGCCGTAGCTGACGGTAGTCATGTTCGCTTCCGGGATGCCGCGTTTCAGCAAATCTTTTTTGGCGGACAAAGCACGGCGCTCGCCCAGGGCCAGATTGTATTCGTTGGTGCCACGGGGATCGGTATTCCCTTCGATACGAATGCGGAAGCTCGGATTCTCTTTCAGATAGTCGGCGTTGCCTTCCATGCGGGAAACCTGATCCTGACGGATGTTGGATTTATCGAAATCGAAGTAGAGCGGTTTCATCGGCGCCGTGGTACGTCCTTCGAGGACACCCATCGGTTTAGAATCCAACGGTTCAGCCTGACCAACGTTGGCGCTCTCGGTCTGCATCGCGGCGTCAGTCGCCTTTTTGGAGCCGCAACCCGCCAAAGCCAGCACGGAAACACACAACAGTACAGGCACCACAATTCTCAATTTCCTTACCATGACCCTTCTCCTCTTGAAAAAACAGTTCTTCCAAATATACGACCCATTTCTGCTGTTTCAGCGCAATTCCGCCAGGAACCACGCACTCTGACTGCATTTTTCACTATACACACATTGTCATTGCCCTTACAAGGCGTTTTTCGCGCCGCAAATATTTTTTCCATCGCCCTGGCCAGGGGGAAGCCGGTAATTTTCCAGTGGCGATTCGCTAGTCCAGGTTTTACAATGGCGCGATAATTTGATTTCAGGCCGAGAGGCACCCGCATTGACGGCCACATATTTTGGAGACACTATGGCAAAACCGAGTATCAGCGCGAACCGAGCGACAGAAAAAACCATCCGCGCGATTGATAGGAAACGAGAGCAGGAACGAAAAAAAATGTTTCAGCAAGCCAGAGATCACGCCGACCTGCTGGCTACCAAGCTGGTGCAGCGCCTCATCGACAGGGGCGTGATCGAAACAACTTCGCCGCAAACCATCCGTGAAATTGTTGAAGAACATCTGAAAAAACTCCCCGCTATCGAAGACTTTGACTTACAAATGAAGCTGGCGCCGGTGCGTACCCTGGTACAGGATCCGAACATGGTCAGCCTCTATTTCACACAGGTTATCATTGAAGACTTGGTCAATAACCCCAGTGTCACCGATATCTACGGCGCCGACCTTGATGTCTATTTGGCTGTCGATTCGATTTTCAAGGCGCTACGCCAGCAGTGAAGCATCCTCCCCGCCTGCCGCTCTTGGTGCTTGCTGACCAGCGCGGCAATATCACCGAACACCCCGGTTTGACCATGGCCGGTATGAGCGCCGGNNCCCGCCGATCTGATTCCCTTGCCATACGGCAGTGAATTGTTCGCGCTGCCCGGTCGTCTGCCCATCGGTTTCGCGCCGAACGGCAAGGCGGTTATCGTCGAAAGCCATCCCCATAAAAAAGGCCAGGCGCAGGCGGTGGCCGCCTTCATGGCTCCGGCGCATACTTTGCGCTACAACGCGGCCTGCCATCGGCTTGATGCGGCGCCGACGCTGCCGCTTTTCGCTTTCGCCGCCGTGGGCTGGTTAAATGGCCGTTTCTGGGTCGCCGGCTTCCGCAGCGATCCAGACAGGCGTCAGGACATGGCCTTGATCAATCAGAAAAAACTGGTCAGCCAGACGAAAAGGCGTTTGACCCAAACACCAGGTANNTAATCGTTTGATTCAGCACCTCGGCAAATGCTGTCTAACCTACGGATGTCCGGCGGCGCGTAACTTTTTCCTTGGACGTTTCGAAGCGCCGCTGCCGACCTCGCCGCGCTGCAATGCCCGCTGCCTCGGCTGCATTTCCTTACAAGAGTCCGGTTGCTGCCGCTCAACCCAGGAGCGTATCACCTTTGTCCCCAGCCCGGCGGAAATCGCGGAAATCGCCGTCCCGCATCTGCGCCAGGCGCAGGCCT
>DOMU01000200.1:0-2288 GCA_003509305.1 Desulfobulbaceae bacterium
AAACCCGTCTTTAACCGGGCGGTGACTTTAAGGGATTCGTGGGCGAAGGGGTGAAAAATGGAGACGAACGAAAGCAAGCCGATGTCTGTGCTTGAAAAAATGGATGTGCTTCTGTGGGAGCTGGGGAAATTGCTTCCTGTAGCCGGGCAGAAAATGGATTTAATCGATCCAAATGCGTTCTTTGCAGAGGCAAGAGAGCAGAATAGTCATCGCCTCAACCGACTCATGAACATATGCCAGGCAGCTAATCGGCAAGAGCTAGTAGGACTTTTGTTTTTGTTGAAGGGGCCGGATTACATCTCGGTAGAGCAAAAATCGATCCCGGATGTGCGGGACACAGGCAGTAGTACCTTCATCGGAGATATTTCCATCCTTTCAGCGGGCTGGAAGCGCATTCAAGAACTCAGCGAATCTAATCCCGACAGCCAGCAGGGCTTTGTGGCCATGTGGTTTGACCCAGCAATGGATAGCGTTTACACAGACTTCATAGAGCCTGCCATCCGCGACGCTGGTTACAACCCGAGGCGTATTGATAAGAAAGAATTTGCTGGCAAAATCGACGATGAAATCATCCGGGAAATCCGCCGCAGCCGTTTTATTGTCGCCGACGCCACCGGCAGTAGGGGCGGCGTCTATTATGAGGCGGGTTTCGCCCACGGTCTTGGGCTCAAGGTCTTTTGGACATGCAATGATGAAACAAAAGAAACTGACCTTCATTTTGATATCCGTCAAAACAATTTCATCTTCTGGACAAAAGATAACTTTCCAGAATTCAAAAAGAAATTAGCCGACAGAATAGCTGCCGAGCTGGGGCAAGGGAAAATCAACAACCAGCCATCATGACGGAAAAATTCCCGGCTCTTTAATCAGGCTTTCCGCCGGAATGCTGAGCATGGGTGCCAACAAAACGGATTTTCCCTCTTACCACACCATATCATCCGCGTCATGCCGCGCGTGTCATTCTGCACGAAGTTGCAGAACGCGGCATCCATCATGGATTCCGCGACTCCGCTTCGCTGCGCGCGGAATGACAATTTCATTTCCGATTTTCTCTGTGATCAGCCATATTTAATTAGGCTTTCTGCCGGGATGCCAAGCTGGCTGTGCAGTTTGCGGATCATTGACAGCGTCAGCGGGCGGACACGGTTCAGGCGCTCGATCATCGGTTGCAGGTCTTTCGAGGTCATGCCGCGCCGCTCCATGTGAAACTTGATGGCTTCCACCAGAGTCACCAGCAGGTCGAGCCGTTCACCTTCCTCGCTGTCGGCCTCGGCATCCATCAAGGTTTCAATCTCCGCCAAAACCTGGCGATGATCTTCCTCGGTGTGAATGGGCTTGATGCGCATGGTATATTCCTTATTCAAATGGCTTGCGGGTCGATGGCATCATATTCAGCATGACTGCCAACAAAACGGATTTCTCCTCTTACCACACCATATCATCCGCGTCATGCTGCGCGTGTCATTCTGCACGAAGTTGCAGAACGCAGCATCCATCATGGATTCCGCGACTCCGCTTCGCTGCGCGCGGAATGACCATTTCATCTCCGATTTTCTCTGTAATCAGCCATAAGATTGAAGGAAATTTATCAGCGGGCTGGGCCGCCGCTTGTCCTCACCCGCCGTTCCATTGAATTTTTTTCTGAATAAGATAGTATGCCGCCCGCATTGAAGCCGAGCTGGGGAAAGGGACAATCAACAACACCCCGTCATAACCAAGAAATTCCCGGCTCCTTTCAGGCTTTTCGTCACCGGTAATCCCCCTGCAAAAGAATATCGTTTTGAAGTAGAATTTCCGAGAAGAGGAAGCGTGGAGATCCGACACCATTAACATGCAAGATGCTGTCGAACACGGTATCGACGGAGCGACGGTAGCATGATAAACAGCAAGAGGTAAAATATTTCCATGCAGGCTATGATCCTGGCCGCTGGCTTCGGCACGCGCCTCTTGCCGCATTCGGCGCGACGGCCCAAGCCGCTGTTCCCAGTGCTGAACACCCCGCTCTTGCTGGCCACCATCACTCGTTTACGGCGGGCTGGCTTTGACCATATTATCGTCAACGCCCACCATCTGCGGCGGCAAATCAAAGGGGCTTTGGCCGGGCTATCCGGCGTCCTGCTCATCGAAGAANNAAGACATCCTCGGCACCGGCGGCGGCCTGCGCGGCGCCACGCCCTATCTGCGCCCGGAACCGCTTTTGGTCACCAACGGCGATATTTATCATCTTGTTGATTTCACGGAAATTTATCACGGGCACTGCCGCGCCGCCGTGCCCGTGACCATGGTCG
>DOMU01000200.1:2325-2583 GCA_003509305.1 Desulfobulbaceae bacterium
AATCTCGCCTTCACCGGGCTGCACGTCATTAACCCGGAAGTGTTGCCGGGTATTGAAGCCGGTGTTTTTTCGTCGATCATTGACCACTACCGCAAGCTGCTGCGCCAGGGCGCGGTCATCCGCTCCCACGATGTCACCGGCGCCTTCTGGAGCGATATGGGCACTGAAGCCGATTATCTGGCGCTGCACGCGGGATTGTTACGCCGGGAAATCCCCTGCTGGCCGGAATTGCAAGCGGGGGCGGTTCGCGAACCGCCG
>DOMU01000211.1:0-4178 GCA_003509305.1 Desulfobulbaceae bacterium
TCCCCGCCGTTTCGCCGCCTGTGGCTGCCGCTTGGCTATGCCGGTTTTCGACTGGTCGGCATCGGTGGCCGAGTTGCGCCGCGAGTTTCCCGGCGACGCTGGCCGTTTCTGGACGCCAGATTGCGATTTGCGGTCGCCGGAACAGGTGGCTGAACTGTTCGCGGGCATCGACGAGCGTTTCGGCGGTCTCGACATTCTCGTNNNNTAATCTGCCGGGTAATGTCGGGCAGTGGCAGCGGGAATTCGCCACTACGCTTGAAGCCAAACGCTTACTCTTCGAGCGTGCCCTGCCACTGCTGCTGCGCGGCCAGCGGGCGGCGGTGGTCAATATTTCGTCGATTGCCGCCCTGTGCGGGCGGACTGGCGCCGCCGCGCCTTTTTTCAGTGAAGGATACAGTCTGGCCAACCGCGCTATCTTGGGGTTGACCGAAGCCTGGGCGCGCCTGGCCGCGCCAGGCGTCCGGGTCAACGAGCTGATGCTGGGTTTTATCGAATCGCGCCACGGCGAAGTGACACGGGGCTGGTCGGCGTTAAGCGAAGCGGAACGGGCGGCGCTTGACCGTCATACGCCGCTGGGCCGGAGGGGAAGGCCTGAAGAGGTGGCCGAAGCCGTGTATTTCCTTGTGGCACAGGCAAGCTATATGACCGGGGCTATACTGCGCATGGATGGCGGTTATATGCTGGGTGGAGAGGAAACGCCACCGTTGCCGCCGGGGATTTTGCCGCCGGAGGAGCTGCCCTTTCCCTGAATGGCTCTGAAAGAGTCATAGGTTGGCGTTTCTCTTGCTTCCCGTAAACGGGAAAGGGTAGAATGCCAAGTCAACTTGGCCGTTTTATAATTCCCCGGCGGAGTTTTTCCTTTAGCCACAGGGAAATCCATGGCCGCGACTTGGCCTTTTCGTTATTTCGGACATGAAACGGAGTGCATTATGGACATCAGGAAACTACAGCGTTTGCCGTCAGAGGATTTGTCGGCCATCACCTCGCGAGAACGGCGAAAATTCCTCCGCCTGGGGCTGACGATTACCGGTCTCTATCTCGGCGGCAGCGTGTTGTCGCTGGTTTCGGCGGGAGNNGAAGCGGGTGACGGCATGATCCCAGTGGCGGGGCAGTATCCCTACAATCCGCACTATTCGATGGTCCTTCGCCAGCATCTCTGCATCGACTGCGAGCGCTGCAAGGAAGCCTGCAAAACCACCAATCATGTGCCGGATTACGGTTACCGCACCACCATTTTACAACGCCGCCGCGCACTGACCGAGGGCCAGCACGAGACCATCTTTATGCCGGTTTTATGCAACCACTGCAACCGCCCGCCCTGCGTCCGCGTCTGCCCGAGCACCGCCACCTGGAAAGACAAAAAGACCGGCATCGTCAAGATGCGTCCAAGCCGCTGCATTGGCTGTAAAACCTGCATGACCGCCTGCCCTTACAACGCCCGTTATTTCGATGAAGAAAAACGCACCATCGACAAGTGTGATTTCTGCTGGGAAACGCGGCTTTCGAAAGGCGAGACCACCACGGCTTGCGCTGCCGCCTGCCCGGCGGATGTGCGCGTTTTCGGTAATCTGGCCGATCCAAAAAGCCGGGTCTATCAGCTGATTCATACGCCGGATACCCTGGTCTGGGTGCTGCGCCCGGAGGTCGGCGCTCTGCCCAATATCTTCTACACCAACGCCTGATGCGCCCAAGGAGAATACAATGAAACGCATAAAAATAATTGCCCTGGTCATGCTGGCGTTCTTTGGCGCCAGCATGGCGCTGGCGGCTGAAACGAAGAAAGAGGCGGAGGCATACGATGAAGATATCTACGGNNCGGCCCGGAAGCGCCGGTTATTTGGGAAAAACCGGTGAAGGCCGTGTCTTTCAGCCATAAAACCCACACCATGGACGCTGGCCTCGAATGTGACGCCTGTCATGACAGCCTGTTCGAGCAAGAAAGCGGCGCCGCCGAACAGAAAGATGATTTGACCATGGCTAAAATCTACGCTGGCGGCTACTGCGGCGCCTGCCACGACGGCGAGACGGCCTTTGCCGCCAATACCCGCTGCACCGCCTGCCATATCGGTGTCCTTGGTCAGAAAGACCTGAAACAAGNNTCAATCAGGCTGAAACCCCCAGCCATTAGAAATATGAGGAACCCATCATGACTTATACCGACACCCTTCTCAGCATTCTGCCGAAAGATGGTGGCCTGACGGTGGAGAGGAAAACCCTCTTCAACATCAGTGTCGTCATTCTGGCCATCCTGGCGCTGGTCGGCATTGGCAGCGGCCTGTACTCTCTTTATGCCGGGCATGAACATACCTTCGGCGTCAGCCGCGGCGTGCCGTGGGGAATGCTCATCGCCACCTACGTCTTCTTCGTTGTCACCTCGACCGGCCTGTGCATCGTCTCTTCAATTGGCCACGTCTTTGGCTTTGAGAATTTCCAGCCGATTGCCAAGCGGGCGGTTTTTCTCTCGATCATCACCATCATCTCAGGTTTTCTCGTCATTGCCTTTGAAATCGAAAATACCTGGCGCATGCCGATTGCCCTCGTCCTCGGCTTTAACCTGACCTCGAATATCTGGTGGATGGGCACGCTCTATGGCCTGTATATGGTGTTCATGATTATCGAATTTATCATGCTGCAAATGGATAAGCACAAAGCGGCCATGGCCTGGGGTCTGGCTGGCCTTCTTACCGGTATCGCCGCTCACTCGAATCTCGGCGCCGTCTTCGGCCTTCTGGGTGGCCGTGAGTTCTGGCATGGGCCATTTATGCCGATCTATTTCATCGCCTCCGCCGCCATGTCCGGCTGCGTGGCCATTCTCTTTTTCACCTATTTGGCCTATCGTTTCAACGGCTGGAACATCGGCGACCAACTGAAAAGCTCATTGCAAAGCGTCGCTAAACTCGCCGCTTTGACGATTGCCGTGGTACTGTTTTTCACCACCTGGAAAATGATCACCGGCGTTACCGGAGAGATACCGGGCGAATACGAGGCGATGGCCTATCTGCTCTATGGGCCATATGCGGTTAATTTCTGGATTGGCGAAATCACGCTGGGGCTGGTCTTGCCTTTATTTCTGGTTTTAATTGTTAAAGCCAAAAACCTGCGCGTGATTTTCCTTGCCTCGCTCGCCGGCGTCATCGGCATCTTTTTCATGCGTTACGACCTGGTGATCGTCGGGCAACTGGTGCCGCCGTTCGCCCACATGGGCCTGGCCGATTCGGAAATGTTCAGCTACACTCCATCCCTCATTGAGTCCCTGATTACCGTGGGTGGTTTCGCCTTCTGCGGCCTGTTCTTCCTGCTGGGCGAAAAGTATTTTCGCGGTTTTGTCAACGAGGGGCACTGACGCGGTGCGGTTGTCCGCCGCTTTTATCGGCGCGGTGGCGAAAGGGATGCTGCAAATCCTTTTTGCCGCCGCGTTGTTGTTTTCTCCACTGACTTTGTCCGCCATGAATGCCGAAAAATCTTTCGCTGAACAGCAGGCTGAACGTCTTGCCGAACTGCGTTCTCTTCTGCATGAGCACGCTTACCGCTACTATGTCCTCGACGCTCCAACCATTGCCGACGGCGAATACGACGCGCTCTTCCGGGAACTTCTGGCTATCGAACGCGAGCATCCGGAGTGGGTGACGGCCGATTCGCCGAGCCAGCGGATTGGCGGTACTCCCCTGCCGGAATTTCGCCAGGTGGCGCACCGGTTGCCGATGCTGAGCCTGGATAACGTCTTTAGTGAGGAGGAATTGCGCGATTTCGTCGGTCGTAATGGAAAATTTCTGCAGTACGATGGCGAAATCGCCTATGTCGCCGAACCAAAACTCGATGGCCTGGCTGTTGAACTCATCTATATCGACGGCCTGCTGACGGTGGGCGCCACGCGGGGCGATGGCCTTATCGGTGAGGACATCACGGCGCAGCTGAAAACCATCTGGGATATCCCTTTACGCCTGCGTCAACCAGTTCCTGGGCGGCTTGAGGTGCGCGGCGAGGTCTTTCTCGACCGGGATGGATTCAAACGGTTGAACCGGCAGCAACAGGCAGTGGGTAAAGAAGCTTTCGCCAATCCGCGCAACGCCGCCGCCGGTTCCTTGCGTCAGCTCGACCCCGGCGTCACCGCCAGCCGCCCTTTGCGTTTTTTCGCCTACGCTCTCGCCGATCCCGGCGAGTTTGGTCTTGCCGGTCAG
>DOMU01000211.1:4184-4597 GCA_003509305.1 Desulfobulbaceae bacterium
GCGCGGCGCTCGATTTTTTGCGTGGATGCGGTCTGCCGGTTAACCCGCTGTCGCGGCCATGCGCCGGCGTTGATGCGGTGCTGGCCGCCTTTCATGACCTGGCGGCAAAACGGGATTTTCTGCCCTATGAAATTGACGGTANNCAATGGTGGTGAAGGTTGATGAGCTGGCCTTGCAGAAACGTCTTGGCGATAAGAGCCGTTCGCCGCGCTGGTCGGTGGCCTGGAAGTTTCCCGCTTTGCAGGCAACGACAACCCTTACTGATGTTGAATTCCAGGTTGGGCGCACCGGCGCCGTGACGCCGGTGGCGATTCTTGAACCGGTGGCGATTGGCGGTGTCGTCGTCAGCCGGGCCACTTTGCATAACGAGGATGAAATCCGCCGTAAGGACCTGCGCGTTGGCGATACCGTCT
>DOMU01000100.1:0-6955 GCA_003509305.1 Desulfobulbaceae bacterium
AGAGGCGGCGGCGCGGCAGGCCGGTTTTCCGCGTCAGGCCGCCTTTTTCCACGGCTGCTACATCAACTACAACAACCCTTCCCTGGGCCGGGATGTGCTGACGGCGCTGAACGCCTTTGGCGTCGGCGTCCGGCTGCTGGAACGGGAAAAATGCTGTGGCGTGCCACTGATTGCCAACAAGTTTTTTGACGCGGCGCGGCGGAATGCGGCCATCAACAAGCGGTCATTCGAGCGGGCCATCGGCCAAGACCTGCCGGTGGTGGTGGCCTCCTCCACCTGCGCCATGACCCTGCGCGATGAATACCCCAATATTCTGGGCGTCGACACCACGCCTTTGCATGGCAAGATCGACCTTGTCACCCGTTTTCTGCACCGCCTGCTCGAAGAGGGGCGTCAAGTTACGTTGAAGCCGCTGAAGCTGCGCGTTGCCTATCACACCCCCTGCCATCTGGAACGCACCGGCTGGGCCGCCTATTCCATTGACCTGCTCAAACGCATCCCCGGCCTGGAACTGACCCTCCTGGAACCGCGTTGCTGCGGCATCGCCGGTACCTATGGCTTCAAGAAGGAAAATTACGAAACCTCGCAGAAGATCGGCGCGGAACTCTTCCGCCAGATCGGGGAAAGCGGAGCGGATGTCATCGCCTGCGACTGCGAGACCTGCAAATGGCAGATAGAGATGTCCACCACGAAAAAATGCGAACATCCGGTGACGCTGTTCGCGCGGGCAATCACCGGGGAAAAGGCGCGCTGATACGCTCAGTCGCGCCGGCGTAATTTGTTATACAGCCGATGCAGACGCGCCTCATGCCGCACGGCGAAGGGGAAAAAACAATTGCCGGCGCCGTGCAGCGCCAACAATAGCAAAAGCGGCAACAGGCCGGGGCCGCCGCGCATACCGCCGAGCGGCAAAAATTTACCCAATGCCGACAGACGGGCCAGCCGGAAAACCGACATCCCGGCCAGATCGAAGCGATTGGTCATCAATTGTTTCATATCATTCATTCCCTGATCCGGTCGCGGCGGTGCCGCAGAAAATGCCGCAGCCGCAAAAAAGGTGAAAAACGCAGGCGATTCAGCGAGAAATCCCACAGGCCGCTCGGCGCTTTCGCCTGTTTTTTCGGCTGGTGTCCGCCATGAAAATCATCAAGGTGCGCTTTCTGGCGCAGGGCGGCGATTTCCGTGGTTGAGGCAAAAGCCAGTTTGGCGATCAGCACCAGATTAAACCACGGACGGTAATCGGCCAGACTATAACCGAGCACGGCGGAAGCGGCGGCAAAGCGCGGAGCCGCCGCTAGGATGCCCGTTTGCAAGGGCGCGAAATAGCGATCCTGGGCCAGCTCGGCCTGGCCAACTTCATCGTCCGTCTCGCGGAAACGCAGGCGGTAGCCATCGCCATCCAACGCATAGGCTTGCAGGGTCGGATGTGGGGCGCGGCAGGCTTCCTCGAAAACATCGCGGGCATAGAGCAGCGAACTCGCCGCCATATCGAAACAATGGCGGTCGTAGATGATGCCCTCGATCTGATTTTCCGGTGTCGTCGGATACTCAACGCCACGGGTGGCGCCGAACAAAAAACCAAAACAGGCTGGGCAATCGGGGCGATGCCTGGCCGCGTCATAGAGATAGCGCTGGATTGTGCCCAGCCAGCCAATATCGACTAAAGCGACCCGCCGGTCAGCGAAAAATCCCATATCTTCCAGATAGCGTAGCAGCGCCGTATTGGCGGCGGCGCTCTGGCGGCGGACCTCAGCCTGAAAATCGTCATCTTCGAGTAATTCTGAAAACAACACCTGATGTTCAGGTAAATAGCCATCGTGTTTTGGGCTGAGACAGGTTTCGGGCGTCAGCTTATAACGGCCCAGATGCGGCGTCAATTCCGTGACATCCAGGCTGAAGATGCGGCAGATGTCACGAAAATCGCGGTTGCCGGTGGGCAGAAAGGCAATATCGAGGTTGGAACGTTTCAAGCCCTCGTAGGCACAGGCCGCGCCAGCCAGGGCCATGCGGCTGACGTAGAGATATTTGACTTCGGGAACATTGCCGGCTGGGAAAAGGGCGGGCAATATTTTCTGCCAGAATTGCTGAAAAAGATAGCCTTCGCGTGATAAAAAAAAGAGACGGCGAATACCCAATGCCTGGCAACGCTCGGCCACCCGCTGCAAAAAGCCGCCGATCAGCGGTGCCAGGAAATTGCAGCCTTCAACAAACAGCGGCGGCTGCGAGCGATTCTCCGCCTCGAGCGGCAGCATCAGTTGTTGCAGCGCCCGGCCACGCCAGAAGGGCCGCCCCTGACCGTAGTGCCAGTATCGCCTGGCCATGCCCTTACGGAACTTCTCGCGCCAATCCTGGATAACCAGCGCCTCAATGCCGAATTCCGCCGGACGCAGACCGTCGGAAACCGGATTGTCGCCGACATGCAGCCATGATCCGGGGACAAGGCCAAATTTTTTCGCCAGCATCGGCCAGGCGGCGCCGGAGGCTTTAGCCAGAAAGGTGTCGGCGGAGGAAATCACGGCTTCGACGGAATCGGCAAATCCGGCGTGGGCGACAAGTTTTTCTAGATGGCTGGCTGGCAGGTAGACATCGGAGATAACGAAAATTCTTTTACCTTGCCCGGCCAGTTCTTTTAGCCAATCGACGAGCAGGGCGCGCGGCACCAGCATCTGGTTTTCGAGAAACAGTTCGTAGTCTCTGATCTCATCAAGAAGCGCCGCATCGCCGAAAATCCCGGTCAGTAACTCGGCCATGAAACGCGGATAGCAGGCCTCATGATCCGGGAAATTCCGCCCGGCCAGGGCGCGGTGCCGGGCTTCAATGACGTCACGGCGCTTCTGGGCCTGCTGCCACGATAGCTTGATGCCCCGTTCCTCGGCCCTGGCGGCAATTAACCGCGCTACCGGCGGTTTAACCAGGTCTGGATCATGGACGCGGCGGATAAGAAGCGTATCGAAAAGGTCAAAGCTGATCGTCTCGCGGCTGGCGGCCAGTTCGTGGGCGCGGGAAAGTAGATTTGACAGGTTATGGAATTTTGTGAAGCTCATCGTATTCAAAGATAAAATTATTTCATGAAACCGAAATTCATCGCAACATTTTGTCGAGATGTTTAAGAAAATCAGAAGTGTTGAGGAGAAAATTTGGATATGCCCACGATAATTTTTTCAAATTATTGACAGAGACAAGCGCAACTTGCACAATTCCCCCCATGGAATTGGCGGATTGCTCAAGTTCTCCGTAAACCGCGTTGGCTTCTATTTCTTTTTCGAAGGGAATGACGGAAACAGTCTTACTGTCGGTGCGGAGCAGCAAATATTTTACCCCTTTGTTGGTTGAGAATTTAGCGGAAAGAAGAGGTATTGCTCTAAACAAGTCCAAAATACTGTTGCGCTCCATATACTCCCGCAGCCGCATTGATAAAGCTTCCTTGCTTTCATTCTGAAATTCAGTAGCTGGCCGCTGCTTTTCTTCCAGAGCGAACAACGCTGAAGCCAGCCTGAAGAAATCGAGCCACATATCGGAGCCAAGGCTTGATTTCAGCGATTCCTGATAAAAAAATCCAACAGTCTCGACAGCCGTTGCCCAAAGATGCTGTAAACGGGTTCGCAACTGTATCTCAATCAAAAGACCATCATATTCCGGTTTGGTAGCGCTCTGATATTCATAGACCAGATGTATCCCCCGGTAACCGGAAGAGCGAGGCTCGGTAATATAGTCTCGCCGATTATTCAACCGCTGCTGGTGTTTCCAGCGAGATTGGCCAATACGTTCTTCCAACCTACGGATTTTAGTCACGGAAGACAAAATTACCCGTAAACCGCCGATGTCTTGCATCCGCGCCAGTTTCATCGTTTGCTGACGATTTTTCAGCTTATCAATAATGGTGGGCAAACGTTTCAAACGTTGGGCGACAATACCGGTGGGTTCAATTTTCGGAACATGATTACGGGAAAGCATCATATAAAATTGGCTCAACGGATACCAATGCAGAGAACGCCATTCGCTAAGGAGAGCAAGGGCTTCGTCACGTTCCGCTGAAGAAGCCTGGGCATCGGTTAAAATCTCTCCAATACGATTGATGCGGTTTTTACTGAAAAGAGGAGTCATTGTCGCTCGTATTTTTCAATTGGGCTCCATTCCAACCTATCTCTTCTGATAAGCTTGCCGTTGTTTACCAAGCCATCTCCGGATGCTCATTGCCAACTCCCTGGCTGAGCCTGTTACTCCCTGCGGCCCACGCAATTCCCGCCGTGCCACTTCCAACTCCTGGCTGAGCAGAAGTAAACGGTCGATGGCGCTGGCGGCGACCAGGCGATGTTCACCGGGCAGGCTGGCCAAAGCGTATTGCCGGACGATTTCCATATCCTGCTCGCGGCCAACGACCGCCGCCTGGCTGATGGTATTTGAGCCATGGAGACGATATGAGAGCAGTTTCTCTTCAGCGAGATAGCGCACTTGCCCAGGATAGGCGAGCGCCATACGCAGAATGAAATCATAATCGTGCAGGTAGCGGTAGGCTCTGAACAGCCCAACCCGCCCGCGCGCCTCGGCGGTCATGAACAGGTTTGAGGTGGTCAGCATGAAATTGCCATGGAACAATCCGGCCAACATATCGTTATTTTTCTGAAAATACTCGATTTTTTCCCGTACCCAGATATTCCATGGATGGCCGGGGTCGGCCAGTTCGTGGCCATCGCTGTCAATTGGCGTTACGGCGGTAAAAAAACAGGCGGCGCCGCTTTCTTCCTGTGCCGCCACCAGACGCGCCAGGCGTTCCGGATGATAGATATCATCGGAATTCAAAATAGCGACAAAGCGCCCGCGAGCCAGGCGCAAACCACGGTTGATGGTATTGTAGGCGTCCTGATTCTCCTGATAAATATAGCTCAGGCGATGATCGCCGTAGCTCCGTACAATTTCGCCTGTTTTATCGGTGGAACCGTCATCGACGACGATCAGTTCCAGGTCGGCCATGCTCTGCCGCAATACACTTTCGACCGCCGCGCCGACGAATTTTTCATGGTTGTAGGCTGGAATCACCACCGATACCAGCGGCGTATCGCCGGTCTGCCGCCGGTTCATTTGAGGTTCATCGTTGTGGCCCAGCAGCCAGGCGCGGTATTCCTCCACGCTTAGCCCACCTTGCTCGAGCCTCGCCAAATTGTAATACGGATCGCCCTGGGCAAGCATCGTCCGCCAGCGTTGTTGAAAACACCGTCGCTCGACTGTGGCCAAAGCATCATCCAGGCGCGAGGCGTTTTCCCGTTCCACATCAAGCCGGGCGCTGGCGTAAGGCGTATAGACCAGGCGTTTCCCCAAACCGGTCAAGCGGAACGACAGGTCATGGGTTCGGAACAGTCTGGAGAAATCCGCCGAAAAGCCACCGATTTGCCGCCAGGTTTCAGAGGAGATCGCCCACAGCTCCGGTGTCGCCAGCCAGACATCCTGGGCCTTGAATAAACGATTCATCAACAGCGATTGCTGCTGGATGAAGCGGGCGTAGGCCTGCGGCGAATCCATCCATTTTCGTTCAGGCCACGGTGGCCATTCGGCTTCCTGGCCATTGCGCCGCCGCCGCACCCGCCCGCAGACTAAAGCAATCTCCGTCAGCGGCCAATATTCCAAGAAAGCCGCCAGCCAGCCGTCGCTGAAATCGTCAAGGGCGCCATCGACAAAGACATAAAGCGCAACATCCTGCCGATTCAACAAAGTTTGTTCAGTTGCCGCCGTCAATTGTTCGACGCCGCTGATCGGATAACCGGCTTTTTCCCGCAAACGTGCCAGCCAGGGGGCAAATTCTTCCGGTTCGCGCCGCCAGGCAACCATGATCTGGACGGCCGGGTTTTGCGGCAACCGGCGACGCAGTCGGTAAAAGCCGAAAAGTTCCGTGTTTTCCACCGTGGCATCGATACCCTGACGCTCGCAGGCGCCTTCCAACGCCCGCCGTCCGGCTTCGATGGCGTAGTGTTTGGCCCCGGTTGTCCCAGACATTGACACCGAGGTTTCGGCGGCCCGCCAGTGGTAGAGCACTTCCGGCACATGGTGGATGTTTCCGGCTTTTTCGATGAGCCGCAGAGCCAGGTCATAGTCCTGGGCGCCATCCATGCCCGGCAGAAAGCCGCCCACTTCGTTAAACAGGCGGTGGCGGACGAGGAGAAGATGGGTAATCCAATTGTGAGCCAACAGCATTTCCCGGTTGTAAGCCGGTTTGGCGAAAATTTCGAGACGACTGCCATCGGCGCCAATCAGGTCTTCGTCGGAATAAAACAGATCGCCGCCATGCCGGTTGATTTCCCGCGCCATAACGAAAAGGGCGTCCTGGGCCAGTTCGTCATCGTTATCGAGGAAACCCAGGAATTCGCCGGAAGCCATGGCCGCCGCCGCATTGGACGCGGCGGCAATGCCCTGATTTTTATCGAGAAATGTCACAAGGATGCGCTCATCCCGCGCCGCCCAGGATTCGAGGATTTGCCGGACATGGGGTGCGGGGCTGGCATCGTCGGCCAGGCACAGTTGCCAGTGGGGATAGGATTGCCAGACCACCGAGCGGATGCAGTTCTCAAGCTGAGCCAGCGTCGGATTATAGACCGGCACGATGACGGAAATCAGCGGCTTTGCCGGTAGTTCCGCCACCTCCCGGCATGGATAATCGCCTTCGCGGCGGCCCTTTTCCAGATAGTGACGAAAGGCGCCGATGGCATTGAGGCCACCATGCTGGGCGCCGTACCACAGCGGGTCAAAAGACGNNCCGCCGCCCCGCCGCCGCGCCGGTTTCAAGGAAGTGCCGATACGGGTCGGCCTTGGCCGCCAGATCGTTTTCGCGGCGGTAAAAGGCTGAATCGAACAGAGGTGACGGGCTTTTGCCTTCACCGATACCAAAGAGCAGGTAATGATGGAGCAGATCCGGTACGTCCTGATTATCGTAGAGATCATAGGAAAAGCCGTACCAGCGGCTATC
>DOMU01000100.1:6975-7608 GCA_003509305.1 Desulfobulbaceae bacterium
AGTCAGCCCGTTGACGTCGGGGTTTTGCCGGCGATAAAAGGCCGGGTCGAAACAGGGATGCGGGAGTTTTCCCGCCTTTTCGCCAATACGCAGATAATGCTGGCAGGCATCGATGTGGCGCCAATCGGCGGCGGACATTTCCGGCCACTGGCGGCGATAATATTCTGTGTCAAAAAGATAGACCGGGTTCTTTCTCGCTGCCGCTGGTGTCATCAGATAGTGTAAAAGCGGATTGCCACTGGGACGCGCCGCCACTGGAAATTGTGACAGATAATACTCAGGGGAAAACAGCGGATGCGGCTGCCGCTCTTCAATCACGCCCGTCCGTAACCAGTGGGCCAGGGTGTCCTGGCCGGTGGCGGTGACATCGGGATAACGCCGTTGGTAGTAAGCGGCATCAAACCAGCCAGAGCGGCGGATGATCCAGTAGGCGCGGCTGAAACGCGCGGCGCACGATTTGACGGCAGCGGCAAGATACATAAGCGGCATATCGGAAACAGGAAGGAAAAGACTTAAAGCTAAATATAGACAGGCAAAACAAGAGGGAACGATTGTACAACATTTCATGGAAAAACAGATGACTTTCCGCGCAGTCCCACGTCGGCCTGTCTCGGTGATTGACAAACAAAAAGC
>DOMU01000100.1:7645-12675 GCA_003509305.1 Desulfobulbaceae bacterium
TGCGGGTTCGACCCCCGCTCCGAGCACCAAAGAACATCAACGGTTTGCCAGCTTGTGCCCCATTTTCCCGACGCCATCCTTATCGTCATCGCCGCCATGTTCGGCGCCATTGTTGGCAGTTTCCTGAATGTGGTCATCTTGCGCCTGCCCGGCGGCACGGCTTCAATCGTCTATCCGGCCTCGCGTTGCCCGCGTTGCCTGCGCCCGCTGTCCTGGTACGATAACATTCCCGTTGTCAGCTATCTGTTTTTGCGCGGGCGCTGCCGCCATTGCCGGGAGAAAATCTCGCTCCAGTATCCGGCGGTGGAATTGGCTATGGCTTTTTTCAGCGCGGCGCTGGTATGGAAGTTCGGCCTGACTGTGACCAGTGCCGGTTTCTTTCTGCTTGTCGCCGCCCTGCTCGTGATCAGCGTCATCGACATCCACCGGCAAATCATCCCTGACATCATCAGCCTGCCGGGTATCGCCGCCGGTTGTTTGTTTGCCATTGTCAGTGGCCATATCACCTGGCAGGATTCGCTCTTCGGTATCCTGTTCGGTGGCGGCATCTTTTACGCCGTGGCCGGATTGTATCAGTTTCTGCGTAATAAAGAGGGCATGGGTGGCGGCGATATTAAACTGTTGGCCATGCTCGGCGCCTTTCTCGGCTGGCGGTCGCTGCCCTTCATCATTTTGGCCAGTTCTTTGGCTGGATCAATTATCGGCCTCTCCCTCATCGCTCTCGGCAAACGCCCGGCGGCGGCACGGATCCCCTTTGGGCCATATCTGGCCGCGGCGGCGATTGTCTATCTGTTCTTCGCCACCGAAATCCAGGTCGGGCTGCGCGCCTACCTTCACGGCCAGTGGCCGTAAACAGGATTCAGGCATCAGGAAATTACGCCTGCCTGTCATTTATCAGTATTTCTTCATCCCAGCTTGCCTAGCTTCCGTCCGCCTAGAACGTGCATGTGCATGTGGAAAACTTCCTGACCGGCCATCGGGCCATTGTTGAAAATGACGCGGAAGTCGCCGACGTTATTCTCCTGGGCCAGCTTGGCACCTAGGCGCAAAAGTTTTCCGGCGAGTTTGTCGTCGGCTTCCCGCAGGGCGGTGGTGCTGGCCAGATGTTTTTTTGGCACGACGAGAAAGTGATAGGGCGCCTGTGGGTCGATGTCCCAGAAGGCGATGACCTCGTCGTCTTCATAAAGTTTTCTCGCCGGGATTTCACCTGTCGCGATTTTGCAGAAAACGCAGTTCTCCATGTTCATTTCTCCTGTCGGGATACGGCGCCCTCGCTGGTCGGTGGCACCGGTTTATAACGCAGCGGCGGCATCAGGCCAACCAGGCTGGCTGGAAGTCGCGGCATGGCACTGATGATCGAAACCGTCACCGCCGCCAGATAGGGCACGCACTGGATGAAAAGCACCGCCGCCCAGATGCGGATGTCGAGCAACATGCCATCTTTACGCAAAAGAATCGCTATCATCGACACCAGCAGGGCGACGGCGAAGAATACCTCCTCGCGGGCGTTGGCCAACGCCCGCAACAGGGCGTTGGCCTGTGCTTTCTTCGGTGTACGGAAGAAGCCGATTTTACTGGTGATGAAACCGGTCAGCATGGCGCGGGCGATGGTATGCGACAGGGCTAAACCGGCCAGGGCGGCGGCCAGGCTCTGGCGAAAACTTGCCTCAACATTGCGATGGTAGAGGGAAAGCATTTTCACAACTTTGAAGACAAAAAGGCTGAGCGGCAGAATGGCGAATAAAATATGCGGCGGATAGATATAATCCGGGAAGATAACCATACCAGCCGACCACAAAATGGCCATGACGTTGAAAATCAGGTTGATGCCGTCGGCGAACCAGGGCAGCCATCCCGACCAGAAATGGTAGCGTTGGCCATGGGTCAGCCGCGATGGTTCCAGGCCCAGAAGTTTCATCATGTGCTGGCGCAGGATGATGACGGCGCCGTAGGCCCAGCGGAAGCGCTGCTTCTTGAAATCGAGAAAGGTATCGGGGATCAGTCCCTGGCCGAAACTTTGTGGCAGATAGGTGGCGTCGTAGCCCTTCTCGAAGATGCGCAGGCCCAGCTCGGCGTCTTCGGTGATGCACCATTCCGACCAGCCGCCGACTTCTTCAAGCACGCCACGGCGCACCATGGTCATGGTGCCGTGCTGAATGATGGCGTTGCGCTCGTTGCGCGTGATCATGCCGATATTGAAAAAACCACGGTATTCGGCGTTGCACATGGCCTTGAAAGCATTCTCGCCACCGTCGCGGTAATCCTGTGGCCCCTGCACAATCGCCATGTTCGGCTGACGAAATTGCGGCACCATTACTTTCAGCCAGTTTTTCTCGACGATGTAATCGCTGTCGATGACCGCCACCACTTCCGCCTCGGGATTGGTCTCGCGCAAAGCGAAATTCAAGGCCCCGGCTTTGAAACCGGCGAGCGGCGAGACGTGAAAAAAGCGGAAGCGTTCGCCCAGCTGGCGGCAATGAGCCTCGACCGGGCGCCAGACATTTTCATCCTGGGTGTTGTTGTCGATGACCAGCACCTCGAAATTCGGATAATCAAGCCGGGCCAGGGCGTTAAGCGTTTCTTTCAGCATCTCCGGCGGTTCGTTGTAGGCCGGGACATGAACCGACACCTTCGGCGCGAAAGCCGGTAAACCGGCTTCGATATTCTCTGGCGCCGCTGGCATTCGCCGCCACTTTTTCGTCCACATCGCTTCGGCCCATTCATGCGCCTCGGCCATGATAACCAACAGTGCCCCCAGAGCGGCCAGGAACATGACGACACTGACGAGAATCGCCGATGGACTCATGTAGCGCTGGGAAAAATCATAGACCACCCAGACAACGAAAATTCCCATCAGATAGGCGATGACGGCGAGAAATCCCTGGCCAGAGGCGTTCAGGCCGCCACTGTCGCGGAAGAGCAGCAGCAGCAGACCCATCGACAACAGGATGCTGACCATCGCCATCCCCTGCCATCGCGGCACCCCGAATTTCCATTCCCGGTTGGTATCGAAGACGCCCCAATGACTGCCGGCCTCGCCCTCGATAGATTCCTTCCAGCGCTGGTCGAAGGCCTCCATGATGTAGTAGGAATAGCCTTTTTCCGCCGCCACATGCAGGAAGCGGCGCAGAAATTTAGCCTCGTTGGTCAAACTGGCGACGGCCTTGCCGTAGGTGCGGCCATTGCTTGGCCAGCCCACCTCGGAAATGAGAATCGGTTTATCGGGGTACTTCGCCCGCAACTCGCTGTGCAGGTTAATGACATAGTTGATGGCATCCTCAATATCAACGCCTTCCCAGTACGGCAGCAGATGGACGGCGATGAAATCGACATGCGCCACCAGCTCCGGATGCTGTAGCCAGATATGATAGGGCTCGGCGCAACTGATCGGCGCCCAGACCTGCCGCCGCGCCTGTTCGATATATGCAATCATCCGCTCGACGCTCTGGTCGGTGCGCAAAAGCACCTCGTTACCCACCAGAACGCGGGTAATGTTCTGGTGATTCTCGCGGAAAACCTCGGCCAGCCTGGCCAGTTCCCGTTCGTTATCCGCCGGGTTGCGGTTAATCCAGGCCCCAAGCGCCACATTCAGATTATGCTTCGCCGCCAGTTCCGGCACGGCGCCGATGGTGTCCGCGACGGTATAAGTGCGCACGGCGTCCACTTTGCCAGAAAGCAAGGCCAGGTCTCTATCAATCTCGGCGATGCTGGGATACTGCCCCTTTTCCGCCGACTGGCCATCCTGATAGGGCATGAAGGAGAAACCCTGGATTTTTTCGGGCCACGGCGGCTCGTTGTCGAGGCGGCCGGCGTTCATCCACATCATCCACAGGGCGACAGAGAGCACCGCCATGGCACAGGTAATAATCAGACGGGAACGGTTCATGATGGAAAATTTTCCAGACTGGCAAGGGAATCCGGGTGAAAAACGTTCAGGGAAAAAAACGGCGCTATCATAGCAGAAAAAAGGTCAACAAGAAAGCACAGCGCGACAATGGTGCGAGAGCGCTGGCATTGCCTGTTTGACTGGCGTGGCGGAATTGCGTAAAATACGCGGTCGCTGCGCCGGAGAACTTGCTCCCCACCACTCAAAAAAACATCATGGAGAAACAACATGGCCGCGAAAATCACCGCCGTGCGGGCAATGGAAATTCTTGATTCACGAGGCAATCCCACCGTCCGCGTTTTTGTCACTCTCTGCGACGGCTCGATTGCCAGTGCTTCCGTGCCCTCTGGCGCCAGCACCGGTGAAAACGAAGCCATTGAGTTGCGCGACGGCGATAAAAAACGCTACCTCGGCAAAGGTGTACTCAAGGCCGTTGGCCACATCAACGACATCATCGCCCCGGCGGTCATTGGCATGACCGCCATCCAGCAGGCGGCAATCGACTGGAAAATGCGGGAACTGGATGGCACCGACAATAAATCGAAACTTGGCGCCAACGCCATTTTAGGTGTGTCGATGGCCGTGGCCAGGGCGGCTGCCGACTCGTGCAAGCTGCCGCTGTATCAGTATCTGGGTGGCGCTGGGGCGCGGCGCATACCGGTGCCGGCGATGAATATCATTAACGGCGGGGCGCACGCCGATAACAGCGTCGATTTTCAGGAATTCATGGCCACGCCGGTGGGCGCGCCGACGTTCAGTGAGGGGCTGCGCTCAATCGCCGAAACCTTTCATCATCTGAAGAAGATTTTGAAATCGAGGAATCTCGCCACCAGCGTCGGCGACGAGGGCGGTTTCGCGCCGAACCTGCCGTCGAACGAAGCGGCAATGGATGTCATTCTTGAGGCTATTGAAGCCGCCGGTTATAAGGCGGGTAAAGATATTGCCATTTCGCTCGACAGCGCCGCCAGCTCGTTCGCCACCGATCTGAAAGGCGCCTATGACCTGAAAAAATCCGGCGGTGGCGCTAAAAGCCGCGAGCAGATGCTGGCCATGTGCGAAGCCTGGGTCAATAAATACCCGATCGTCACCTGGGAAGACCCCTTCGCCGAAGAGGATTGGGACGGCTTCAAAGCCTTCACCGCCA
>DOMU01000100.1:12698-22598 GCA_003509305.1 Desulfobulbaceae bacterium
GGCATCGAAGAAAAGGCCGCCAACTGCGTACTGATCAAACTGAACCAGATCGGTACCGTCACCGAAAGCATTGACGCCGTGCGCATGTGCCGCGATGCCGGCTGGCGCTCGTTCATCTCGCACCGCTCCGGCGAAACCGAGGATACCTTCCTGGCCGATTTCGCGGTGGCCATGGACAGCGGCGTTTTGAAAACCGGTTCGGCCAGCCGCAGCGAGCGCATTGCCAAATACAACCGTTTACTGGAGATCGAGGCTGAACTCGGCAGACAGGCGCTGTATTATTGGTAAAAATGGATGGGCTTCAATGCCACGTTGAGCGTATGGCAAATTTAATCGTTTAGCTGACATTCGACGTGGTTCGTGCGGGAAAATGCTTGATCGCCTGTCCGTCATTGGCGTATATACAAAGATATGGAATTCATTGAGACGCCGGTATTTACCCGTTCAGTGACAGCTTTATTAACTGATGATGAATACCGGTTGTTCCAGACTGTTTTAGCGAACGATCCTGAACGCGGCGATTTGATTCAGGGAAGTCATGGCTTAAGGAAAATCAGGGTTGCTGCCAAAGGCCAGGGAAAACGCGGCGGCGCTAGGGTTGTTTACTATTGGATGACGGCAAAAGGGCAGATTTATTTGCTCGTCATTTATCCGAAAAATCGCAAAGACGACTTAAACGCCGGAGAAAGAGCGGCACTGAGTGCCCTGGTGAAGCAGGAGTTGAGTAATGGATAAAGAATTATTCGCGGATTTGCTGGCAAGCATCAAAGAGGCCGGGCGCATCTCCAGAGGAGAAGCCCCGGCTTCCCGTTCATTTTTCGTTGAAGAGCAAGACGTAAAGAGCATTCGTGAGCGGTTGAGCCTATCGCAAAATGAATTCGCGCGTTTGATGCGGGTCAATATCCGCACTCTGCAAAACTGGGAGCAACGGAGACGGCGGCCAACCGGCCCGGCGGCGGCGCTTTTGCAAATTGTGGCCAACGCTCCGGAAGCCGCGCTGAAAGCCTTGCATCCCTGAATGCTCGCCGCTCTTGGCTATGAAATAACGAGGGGACTGTATACTAGTTATTTCACTTGAGAACTGGCCGCCGCGCTCATTTTCAGCGCAACCGCCGACCATTCCGATGGTTCGTCGCCGCTATCATGAAAATTGACCACGAACGTTTCTGGCAACAGGTCACTGGAAAATTCCAGCAGCGCCCATCTGCTGCCAATAGCCCAGAATGGCGTTGTATTGACGAATTCTGGATGCCCGGCAATTTCTATCGTTTGGTGGTCGGTTTTTGTCCCCGCAGCGAACATCAGACTGTCACCACGGTGGAGACGGATAGAGAGCACGCCATTGTTGTTGGCCCCGGTGTTGCTGAACGAAGCAAATGCCTCCCATCCTGGTGGAATATCAGCTTTTTCATCTAGAGCAATTTTGGGCCAATCTTGCTGCCTTTGCCACTGATTAGCGATAATATTTTGGGCCGTGGGCGCAATAATGGTAGAAGGCTTCTTCTCCCTAAAGCGTAAAGAAGCATAAGGAAAAGTTTTCCGTCCCTCGCCGTCAACCAGCACGCCGAATACGTCTTTCTTATCTATTTGGCTGCATTTTTCTCTGGGCAGACTAATCTGCGCGGCATAATGCAATTGTCCCCTGCCGCCGGCATCACCACGACCGCCGCCCACAATTGGGATAATGTAATAGGGGAAATGTTGACAGGACATCAAATGACTACGCCAACGAAAATCATCTGGCTTTTCCATCATAAGCAAGGAAGGCACCGCATTAACGGCGGAAAAAATAATCAACATAATTGGTATGCATCGAAGCCACTTGTTCCGTTCGACATAAGCAAATTGCAGAATGAGCCAGCCAAGCAAAATATAAGGAAGGAAAAAATACCTCGACGCAAACATTATTGGATCAATGGAAAGAACAGTCCTTCTGGCAAGGCTCATCGCAATTGCCACCAGCCATAAATAGCACAAAGCCCAGAGCCAGATATTGCGCCAATGCCGGAACATGCTCACCACAATNNGATTGCTCACCACAATGTACAACAAGACGACTATGCCAAGCGTTAGCGCCATTTGCGGAAACAGGTTAGCCAACACGTAATGGCCGATAAATTTGGCAATAACTGTATCCAGTCTTCCCAGGGCGGCAGGGATATTCTGCTGTGTATTGTGTGTGGCAACCGCCCATGTTGGGATGAGCTGGATTGCAGCGAACACGGTGGCCCAGCAAGCGATATGGATTTCAGTATTACGGTTTGACTGCTTCCAGAAGAAAGCTATTCTGGCCCAGAACAGTGGTAAAGTTACCAGGCATACCGGCGCGGAAAGCGAAGCCAGGCCAATGGCAATGATACGTGCCCAGACGTATCGGGCCGCTGCCCGTTTGTCCCAGAAGACGAAAACGAGCAGCAGCAAAGAGCTCCACCAGAAGATATAGGATGGTAAACCGAAGCCCTCGCCTTTGCAGGGAATCAACAGGCAGAAAATGGGCAGCCAGAATCCGCCGCGCAAATACAGCGGTAAACGGGCAATGCAGATGAGTATTGCTACCGTAATAATAACAGTAAAAGCAGTGGCTATTTCTGGATAAAAATAGACTGAAATAGAAGCCGACAGAGAGGTGATCAGCTTGGGAAGAAGGAAATAATAACCGTTTTGCGGTTCAATGAAGGAACTAATTCCACGAGTAAGAAAACCGAGAAGATTAATGAAACCATCCTCAAGCCAGACCGACGGATACAGCACCTGCGGCCAGGCCCGCAGCAGAAAGAGAAGGAATATCCCCCCCCCGCAAAAGCCAAGGCCAATTTTTTCGAATGTGCCGTCATTTCGTTTCTCATATATCCTCCTTGGGTCAGTACATTATTCTGAACACCGCATGTCAGCCCCAGAGAATAGACAGAATAATTATTTTGTTCAATAGGAGATTCAATCATACTGAACTCGCGCATCGGGTTACAGAAACACTTTGACAGCGATGGGCCATCTGGATTATAAGAAGTGGCTTTATCCATTTTGTATTGGATTGCCCCACGTGGTGGCAGATATTTTCAATCTACATGGTATCGGAGTGATTTTATGATCGAAGTCGAGGTGCGGGGCGACCTGGAATACGCCATCCGTCAGTTGAAGAAGAAATTGCAGATCGATGGCATCAAAAAGGAATTGAAACGGCGCGAATACTACGAAAAACCGTCAGTGAAGAAGCGCCGCAAACAGGCTGAAGCCCGCCGCAAACTGCGCAAGTTCAATCGCCTGAAAAAAGCGGCCTGATTATCAAACGACACCAGTTACTCACCGGTGTCGTTTGTTTTTCCGTTGTTTTTTCGCTTGCCGTGCCCCCTTCCAGCCAGTATCTCGACAGCGAATCCCGTTTTCTCCGTTTCCTCGAAACCGAACGGCGTCTCTCCGGTAATTCGCTGTCCGCTTATGCTTCCGATCTCCGGATTTTTTTCTCTTTTCTTGACCAGCAGGGTATAAGCGCTTTCGCGGAAGTCACGCCCGCTGTCATTCAGCGTTTCCTCGCCGATGCCTTGGCTCATGATATCAGCCATCGCAGCAATGCCCGGCGTATTTCGGCTTTGCGCGGTTTCTTCGCCTTTCTTGCCCGTGGTGGTGAAATCGCGGCCAATCCCTTCGCCTCAATCGATTTGCCGCGAGCTGGCCGCCCGCTGCCGAAAACCTTGTCGCAAGCTGAGGTTGATAAACTGTTGCAGCCGCCACCCGTCATCACTCCGCTCGCTGCCCGCAACCTGGCCATGCTGACGCTGCTCTACGCCACCGGCCTCAGGGTTTCCGAGCTGGTGGCCTTGCCGCTGGCCGCCTGCAACCTGTCGGCACACTTTCNNCAACCGTTTGCCATGGCCGCCGCCGAGAGACTCGAAGATTATATCCAGCGGCATCGCCCGCAAATCCTTAACGGTAAACGTAGCCCCTATCTCTTCGTCACTCGCCAGGGCAAGCCCATGACCCGTCTGCGCTTCTGGCAGATTGTCGGCGGCAAGGCCGTCCGCGCCGGCATCGTTACCGCCATTTCGCCGCATACGCTCAGGCATTCGTTTGCCAGTCATCTGCTCGCCCACGGCGCCGACCTGCGGGCGGTGCAGATGATGCTTGGCCACAGCGACGCCGCCACCACTCAGATATATACCCACGTCGAAAATGAACGGTTGCGGCGCATCCACCAAAAATTTCACCCTCGTGGCTGAACCATGCAGCTTATCACCACGCATATGAACGCCGATTTCGATGCCCTGGCCTCGATGGTTGCCGCCAGCCGCCTCTACCCTCGGGCGATACTGGCTTTTCCCGATGCACCAGGAAAAGATATTGGTGATTACATCGCCCACCAGCTCGAATGCCATGTTGAATTTCATGACTCGAAGACTATTGATTTAAGCAAGGTGGATACCTTGATCGTTGTCGATACCAGGTCGTCGCAACGCCTTGGCCCGTTTGCGGCTTGCCTGAAACAGCCGGGGACGCGGCTGCATATTTTTGATCACCATCCGGATAACAACGCCGATATGACCGGAGACTACCAGGAAATCACCGTGACCGGCGCCGCCGCCACCATCATGGCCAAGCTTCTGGAGAAGAAAAGGATCAAGCTGACGCCCTTGCAGGCAACCACCATCTGCCTGGGCATTTACGCCGATACCGGGTCGCTGGTCAACTCCTCAACGACGCCCGGTGACCTGGAAGCTGCCGCCTGGCTGCTGTCCCAGGGGGCGCAATTGGATGTGATCGGGCCTTATCTCAAGAAGAAGGAGCTGACAGCCGAAGAGGTGGATCTGCTGCACGGTCTGCATACCGCGGCGCATCACTATAAGATTCACAATATCCCTGTCACCGTCTCCTGCCCAACGATGTCAGAGTATGTCAGAGACTATGCCGGCATTGTCCAGAGGTACATGGACATGGAAAACCTCAATGCCGTGTTCGCTTTGCCGACTATGGGCGATCGCATTTGCCTGATCGCGCGCAGCCGCCTGGCCGAGATTGATGCCGGACAAGTTGCCCGCGATCTCGGCGGTGGCGGCCACGCGACGGCGGCTTCGGCCACCATATCCGGCATGACAGCGATTCAGGCGGAGGAAGAACTGGTCGAAATCCTGCACAAGAATGTCCATCCGCAGCCCATCGCCGCCGAAATGATGTCGCAGCCGCCGATTATCATTCCAGCTTCCATGACCATTAGTCAGGCGCACGAGCGGATGAATCAGTATGGTGTCGCCGCCGCTCCTGTGGAAAACCCACCCGGAGTGAAACCCGGCTTATGCCTGGTCGGCTACATCACCCGGCGGAATATCGAAGGGGCGCTGCGTCATCATCTGGGCGATGCGCCGGTCTCGGCTTACATGACCACCGATATCGACTTCGCGTCACTGAACGCGACACTTGGCGATATCCATAAACTGATCATTGAAAAGCGGCAGCGGCTGGTACCGGTCGTGCAGGATGGGGTCATCCAGGGCGTCATCACCCGCACCAACCTTTTACATTATCTGGCCTACAATCCATCCTATTTCCCGCCGGAGCGTCCAAAGAGCGCCGACTCTAACTGGAATGACCCCGGACACCGGCGCAATCTCGCCGCCTACATGACCGAGTGTCTGTCCCGCGCCGAGATCGGGCTGTTGCAGGAAATCGGCGGCCTTGCCGACGAACTTGGATGTAAGGCATTCGTCGTTGGCGGCTATGTCCGCGATCTGCTTTTGCGGGCGCCAACCATGGACATTGATGTCGTCATCGAAGGCGATGGCATTGCCTTTGCCAAGACGCTTGCCGTCCGGAAAAATGGCCGGGTCAATATTCATAAAGGATTTGCCACCGCCACCGTTATGTACGGCGACAATCAGCACATTGATGTTGCCACGGCACGGCTGGAATACTATGAACGGCCAGCGGCTTTGCCGATGGTCGAGGTTGCTTCGATCAAGCTCGATCTCTATCGCCGCGACTTCACGATCAACGCCATGGCCATCCAACTGAACCCCGATCATTTTGGCGAACTGATTGATTTTTTTAATTGCCGGAGCGATCTCCTGAAACGCCGGGAAATCAAGGTGCTGCACAATGTCAGCTTCGTCGATGACCCCAGCCGCATGTTTCGGGCGATTCGCTTCGAGCAGAAGTTCGGCCTCACCATCTCGGCGCACACCGCCCGCCTGATGCGTGGCGCGGTGAAAGAACGCCTGTTCGGCAGCAGCGATGATGTGCGGTTTTTCCGTGAAATGCAGCGGATATTCTCGGAAGAAAATCCGATTCCAGCGATCAAACGGCTGGCCGAGTTTGGCCTGTTGCAACTGATGTGGCCGTCGCTTGAGGGCACGCTCGCCGGCGGCCGTTTTATGCAGGTTATCGAACAGGCGCGGCTGGCTATCGCCTGGTTCCGCCTGCTTTACCTGAAAGAAGAAATGACGCCGTGGATGGTCTGGCTTTTGGCGGTGATGGCCAGTTGTCAATTGTGGGAGTCACGCAAGTTTTGCCAGCGCTTCAACCTGTCGAAAAAAGTCACCGAGCAGCTCTTATGGCAGAAAGAGAAGGGAGACGAGATCGCCTACGACAAGCTGGTAGGACGGCAGTCCGTCGACAACAGCGAAGCATACCGGCTTTTGCGAGAACTGAGCAACGAAGGTTTGCTCTATCTGATGGCCATTGACCTTGACGGCAACGGCATATTGAATAAGATGGTGTCGAATTATGTCACCAACCTGCGCGGTATGAAAGGCGAAATTGACGGCGACGACCTGCTGCGTCTTGGTTATAAGCCAGGGCCGCTGTATAAAAAAATCCTCGCCGGCCTGCTTGATACCCGCCTCGACGGCGTAACTCATAACCGCAACGAGGAACTGGCTTGGCTGGCCGACAACTATCCGTTACACCAATCCTGGCCGTTCTGATGTGCCGTAATGACAGTGGACACTTGCCGCCAAGCCGAGTGTGTCCGCTGTCACGAATGCCTGCCACGTATCACCCCACTTGCGTTTTCGTTCGGTGATAGTAGCCATTTTTTAACGTGATTCTGAGCGTATTTTACCGATACGTGGTGTTTATCAGTAACGAGATATGACGATTTATTTTGTTGTTATAAGCGTAATAAAATCGCGTATTATCAACAGATAAGAGAATAAAATAACTTTGAAATCAATTTAAAATGGCGCCGGGTAAAAAATAAGGGGTTACACGGTATTTACCCATGTAACCCCTTGATTTATCTGGTCGGGATGAGAGGATTTGAACCTCCGGCCCCCTGAACCCCATTCAGGTGCGCTACCAGACTGCGCTACATCCCGTTGCGAACTGTTTTATCTATCATTTTTCGGTGAGGAAGTCAATCGGAGAGTCCTCGCTTCGTAGTCAGCGCATCGCGAATCGTCGAAAGGCCCTCTTTGATGCCGCGCAGGGCGCTGAGCGGGACCGTCACCGTCATCTTATCGCTGGTTTCGCCGCTTGCCGCAATGGATTCGTCTTCCTGACGCAACATTTTCCTGGCGCCGGCCAGAGTGTATCCTTGCTCTCGCAGCATCGACCTGATGCCGAGAAAAAGCTCGACATCCTCATGCCGGTACAGGCGTTGCTGGGACGTGCCGGCGCGTTTGGGCTTGATGGCCGGAAATTCACTTTCCCAATAGCGGATGACATGCGGCGGCTCGTTGAGCAGCCGCGCCACTTCGCCGATTTTGAAATACTGTTTGTCCGGTATTGGCATCGGTTAGCTGGTAGTTTACCTAAACATTTACCCGGTCACGTAGTTTGCGGCTGGCGCGGAAGCTGACCGTTCGCCGTTCGACAATGGTGATGGATTCGCCGGTACGGGGATTGCGCCCCTGGCGCGGGCGTTTATCGCGCAGCGAGAAGGTGCCAAAATGCACCAGCTTGACGTTCTCTCCGGCCAGAAGCGTCTCTTTTATCGCCGCCAGCGCGCTGTCAACGATGTCGGCGCAACCGCTCAAGGGATAGCCCAGCCGGTCGGCGATCGCCTGAGCAAGTTCTTTACGGGTCAGATTCGGTAGTTCCGTGTTCATGGCGTTCTCCTACGCCGCCCGCAGGCTGCCGTTGAAGGTATCGGCAAGCAAGCGGACAATTTTGTCATGGGTTTTTTCGATATTCTTTTCTGTCAGTGTCTTACTGGCCGATCGGTAAGTGATGGAAAGCGCGACGCTTTTCGTGCCAGGCGGCAGGCTGTCACCGCGGAAGACATCGAACAAGACCACCGATTCGATCAGCTTTTCGCCGCTTTTCCGCAACGTTGCCATCATCTCTCCGGCGGCGACGTCTTCGGCGACGACCAAAGCGATGTCACGTACCACCGCCGGATAGATCGGCAACGGTGTGAACTGCGCTTTTTGCGCGGGGAGAGTGCACAGGGTGTCGAAATCAAGAGTGAAGAAGGCAACATCCTGCTTGATGCCAAAGGCGCGGAGCACCGGCGCCTTAACCATGCCGGCTTTGCCGAGCACAGCGTCACCGGCGAAGAAGAGCAGGGCGCTTTCCGGCTCGACAAAGGTTTCGATGCCGTCGTCAACCGGGTGAATTACGCGGATCGCCTCCGCATCACCGGCAATGCCCATCTCTTCCAGTAAAAATTCGACCGCTCCTCTGGCGTCGAAAATATCAACGGCCCGCTCTGGGAAATAGAGCGGCGGCGCGCCAGCGGAACAGTTGCCGGTAAGGACGCCGGAGAGCAGCATTTTCTCGTCGGGTTGGGTGTCCGGGCTTTTCGGGATGAAGACCTTGCCAATTTCAAAGAACTTCAGCGATGTGGTCTGGTAGCTGATATTGTGGCGGATATTCTCGAGCAGCCCCGGCAACAGCATGGCGCGCAGGCAATCCATCTCCTCGCTCAGCGGATTGCGCAGCCGCACGACGCGGCGGCGGGCGTCACCCTCGGCAAGTGTCAGCATATCCGCAAATTTCGAGCTGGTAAAGCTGTAGTTGATGGCCTCGTGGTAACCCAAAGCGACCATGATCTCGGCGGCGCGCAGACGCCTTTCCCTGGCCGGGTCCTGATTGGGGTAGCTGAGGGCGGCCAGCGGCAGCCGCGTTGGGATGGCATCGTAGCCGTGCAGTCGGGCGATTTCCTCGACCAGATCGGCCTCACGCTCGAGATCGACGCGGAAGGCGGGCGGTGTCACGCGCAAGAGATCGTCATCAATTTTTTCACAGGCGATAGCGGTACCGGTCAAAAGCCTGATGATTTCTTCCGTCGAAAAGGGCACACCGATCAGCCGCGAGGCGCGTTCGGCGCTTATTTCGATGACCGGTCGCGACTGTTTNNGAGCCACTGGCGACCTCGGCCAGCAAGGCGGCGGCGCGATGCAGCACCGTGACCGTATTTTCACCATCGACGCCGCGCTCGAAACGCCAGGAAGCGTCGCTGGAGAGGCCGGCCAGACGCGCCGTTTTCCGGATCGAAACGGGAGCGAACCAGGCGCTTTCCAAGAGGACATTGACGGTTGTTGCCGTCACTTCCGAATTCAACCCGCCCATGATCCCGGCCAAAGCCACCGGCTTTTCGCCGTCGCAGATCAAAAGCGTCTCATCATCAAGGGCGCGCTGGTTGCCATCCAGGGTGATGAACTGTTCTTCCGCGGCGCCAGGCCTGCGGACGACGATGCGGCTTTCGGCCAGATGGTCAAAATCAAAGGCGTGCAGCGGCTGGCCGTACTCCATCATCACATAGTTCGTGACATCAACGACGTTGTTGATCGGGCGCAGGCCAACGGCCAGCAGACGTTTGCGCAGCCACCAGGGCGAGGGCGCGACCGTTACGCCGCGCACTAGCCGGGCCGCATAACGCGGGCAAAGATTCGGCGCTTCAATCGTGACCGCGAAACTTTTCGTGCCGGGGTTGTCTGGCATGGCGACATCGGGCAGGCGCAGCGGCTT
>DOMU01000100.1:22670-22814 GCA_003509305.1 Desulfobulbaceae bacterium
ACCTGGCCGTCTTCAATATCGTCCGGCAGTTCCATGATGCCGCTGTGGTCATGCGACAGGCCCAGCTCGTGTTCGGAACAGATCATGCCGGCTGATTCGACGCCGCGCACTTTGGATTTTTTGATTTTGACGTCGCCAGGCAGA
>DOMU01000060.1 GCA_003509305.1 Desulfobulbaceae bacterium
CAAAACCGCCACCACGTCGCCTGACCGCAATTCCGGCGCAAGCGCCGCGACAATCGCCGAAGCGTCCGGGAAAACACGGGCATTTTTGCCGCGCTGGCACAGGTCTTCCGCCAGAGTCGCCGAAGAAAACATCAGATCCGGCGCCACATCGGTCAAAGGCACCGGCTCACGCAAGAGGATCATGTCGGCGTTATCAAAAGCCAGCGCGTAATCGTGCTGAAAAATCGCCCGCCGCGACGAGTTAGTACGCGGCTCGAAAACGGCGATGAGCCGCCGCCCGGCGTAGGCCGCTTTCAGGGCGGCGAGCGTCTCTTTGACCGCCGTCGGGTGATGAGCGAAATCATCAATCACGGTCACGCCTTTTTCAACGCCGCGCACCTCCTGCCGCCGCTTGACACCGGCAAAAGCGACAAGGCCAGCGGCAATCGTCTTGGCATCAAGGCCCAGATGAGCGAGAAGCGCCACTACCGCGAGGGCATTCAGGCAGTTGTGGCGTCCCGGCAAAGGCAGTGAAAATTCGCCGAAAAGCTCGCCACGGCGCAGCGCCGTGAAATGGCTGCGCTCACCCGCCTGCCGCATATCAGCCAGTTGCCAGTCGCGTTCGGCGGCAAGACCATAACCAACGACCGGGCAACGCGCTTTCGCCGCCACTTCCGCCACTTTTGGGTCATCAAGAAAGGCCGCGAGCAGGCCATCTTCGGGCAAGAGGACAGTGAAACGGGCAAAGGCGGCCTTGACCGCCGCCAGATCGGCGAAAATATCGGCGTGATCGAATTCCAGTGAGGTCAAAATGGCGGCCTGAGGCCAGTAATGAAGAAACTTCGATCCCTTGTCGAAAAAAGCGGTGTCGTACTCGTCGCCTTCGAGCACGACATGCGCCCCGTGGCCGAGACGGAAATTGCCGCCAAATTCGCGGACAATGCCACCAATCATAAAAGATGGGTCGAGTCCGGCATGGAAAAGCGCCGAGGCCAAAAGCGAGGCGGTGGTGGTTTTACCGTGGGTACCGGCAACGACGAGAGACATTTTGCCGCTGATGAAAAACTGGGCCAGCGCCTGGGGAAAGGAGAGGTAAGGGATGCCGAGCCGGGCCAGCTCCTGCGCCTCAGGATTACTTTTGCGGATAACGTTGCCGACAATCGCCAGGTCTGGCTTGGGATGCAAATTTTCGGCGGCGTAGGGACTTGTGATGGCGATACCAGCCTCGGACAGGAAATCGGACATCGGCGGATAGACCTGCTGGTCGCTGCCAGTTACCACATAGCCGCTTTTCTGCAGCATCCCGGCGAGCGCCGCCATCCCGGTGCCGCAGATGCCGAGCAGATGAATGTGGCGGATTACCGCCGGGCGATGGTTCAGCTTCGGATCAAGTTCGTTCATGGTTTTCTGTCCTCTGTTTCCTGCTTCCCGTCCTCTGGAGGGTACGGCGGAACGCCCGTTTTCGCCACCTTTTCTTACGCCGGACGTGCGACAAACAACATGCCAGCCTGCCATCAACCGCTGGCCATCGTTTTGAAAAATCATGATTTTTCCACCGCTTACCATGGTTTTCCTCGCCAGACGTATTGACACGTCCGGCAAAAATAAATATAATGCGCGGCTTTTTGCCAATTTCCGAACGAAGCGCGGCCCGGCTCCGCCGTTTCATGGACGTTACAACCAGGAGAATGCCAATGTCCACCGTCGTTGTCGTTGGCTCCCAGTGGGGAGATGAAGGAAAAGGAAAAATCGTCGATCTGTTGACCCGGCACGCCGATTGCGTCGTCCGTTTCCAAGGCGGCAACAACGCCGGACATACTTTAGTCGTCGAGGGCCGCACCTTCATTTTCCATATCATCCCGTCGGGCATTCTTTATCAGGATAAAACCTGCATGATCGGCAACGGCGTCATCATCGACCCGGCGGTGCTGCTGCAAGAGATGGACGGCCTGGCCACCCAGGGCCTGGCGGTGCACCCGGAACGGCTTTTGATCAGCGAAAACGCCCATCTGATCATGCCCTACCACGCGCGACTGGATAAAGCGAAAGAGGCGGCGCTGGACTTGAGCCAGAAGATCGGCACCACCGGGCGCGGCATCGGCCCCTGCTACATGGACAAGGTTGGCCGCAGTGGCATCAAGGCTGGCGATTTGCTCGATTTCTCACTGTTCAAAGATAAACTCGCCGCTAATCTCGACGAGAAAAATTTTCTCCTGACGCATAAATATGGGCTTAAGGCCCTTGATGGTGGCGAGATTATCGACAGTTTCGCTGGCTACGCCGCGCGCCTCGCGCCCTTCATCGGCAACGTGTCGCTGGCACTTGATGCGGCCAGGCGGCAGGGTAAAAATATCCTGTTCGAAGGGGCGCAGGGCACCCAGCTCGACATTGATCACGGCACCTATCCCTATGTCACCTCGTCGAACACCATCGCCGGCAACGCCTGTAACGGCGCCGGCATCGGCCCAACCCACATTGACGCCGTGGTTGGCATCGTCAAAGCCTACACGACTCGCGTCGGCGCCGGTCCTTTCCCTACCGAACTGAACGACGCGGTCGGCGACGCTTTGCAGGCTAAAGGGCAGGAATTCGGGGCCACCACCGGTCGCCGCCGCCGTTGCCGCTGGCTCGACAGCGTCGTCTTGCGCGATGCCGTGCGTTTGAATGGCCTTACCGGGCTGGCCTTGACCAAGCTTGATGTCCTCAGTGGCCAGGCGGTGCTGAAAATGGCCACTTCCTACAGTCTGGGCGACAAGACAGCCTACGCCATGCCCTGCAATATCCGGCAGGCCGAAGCGGCGCGGCCCAATTATGAATCCATGCCGGGCTGGCCGGATGATCTGACCGGCATCCACGATTTCAGCGCCCTGCCCGCCACCGCCAGGGACTACATCAAGAGAATCGAGGACTTCTGCGGTGTGCCGGCGCAGATCGTCTCACTCGGCCCAGACCGGGCGCAAACCCTTTTACTGCACAATCCTTTCAAAAACTGAACCGGCGGCCAAGCCGCTTTACACACCCACTCACGGGGAAGATATATGGCTAGAATCACTGTGGAAGATTGCCTGGAAGTCGTGGGCGACAGCAACCGTTTCAACCTCATTCATCTGGCGGTGCAGCGCATCAAACAGCACCGTCAGGGTGAGCCTTACCTGGTCGAAGGCAAAAACAAAGAAGTGGTGATGACGCTGCGCGAAATTGCCAGCGGTAAAGTGACCATGGAGAATATCGATTCCATTGCCACTGTCAGCGAAGACGCGCCGCTGACCCAGGAGCCAGAGCCAGTAGCAACGGCGCCAGAAAATCCGGTCTGAAGGTGATGGCAGGGGTTTTCGCATGAACGTCGATTACTATGAAATCCTGTCGGTCAGCCGCTCGGCCAGCGGTGTCGCTNNGGACCGCAATCCCGGCGACCGGGAAGCGGAAAACAAATTCAAGGAATGCACCGAGGCCTATGAGGTGCTTTCCGATGACCAGAAACGCCGGATTTATGACGCCTACGGCCACGAAGGGCTGAAAAATCACGGCTTCCGCCGCACCAGCGCCGAAGATGTCTTCTCCAGCTTCGGCGACATATTCGGCGAACTCTTCGGCCTTGGCG
>DOMU01000008.1 GCA_003509305.1 Desulfobulbaceae bacterium
GCGGAAAAATTCTTCCTCAAAGGGCAGAATCACGGCCAGGCGGTCGGCGCGCTCGCGGATGGTTTTGACGCGCCCGGGCCGCCAGGCCCAAACCTGCGGCGTGATATAATACAGCACGGCAATGCCAAGCTTCTTCGCCGTCTTGGCCAGCCGCAGGTTGAAGTCGGGCAGGTCGATGAGGATGAGGAGCGCGGGACGCCTTTGACGCAATGCATTTTTCAGGGTGGCAAAGGCCGAAAAGATCACCGGCAGGCCNNCCGCGATTTTCGCGGCGTCAAAAAGAATTTCGACGCCGGCGCTGGCCATTTCCTGGCCACCCATGCCAGAGAAACGCGCCTCGGGCATCAGCTTGTGCATCTCGCGCGCCAGGGCGGCGCCGTGGGCATCGCCAGAGGCTTCGCCGGTGATCAGCATGATTTCAGGTGCTTGTGCGTTCAAAGTTAAAATTTTTGCCGATGTTGCAGGTTATGGCGGAACAGCATCGCGTGCTGGTCCGCTGAGGAAATTTCAGATTTTTACCATCCTTGACAGAAAGTGGCAAATTTGGGTTAATCATTCACTACTGATTGTACGTTGATCATTTACCATCCACTCCATGCGGTCGGCATGTTCCTGACCCAGGTGAATTGTGGCCATGTTGAAACTGCCTTTCCTTTTCAGCAACGATCTGGTGGTGGGAATCGATATTGGTTCCCATGCGGTAAAAGTTTGTGAGCTTGAGCGGCACGGCCACGGCTACGGCATTGTCGCCCTGGGTGGCGCCGTTTTGCCTGATGGAGCTGTTCGGGACGGGGCGCTGGTCAATGCCAAAATGGTGGCCGACGTGGTGTTGGCTCTGCTTTCAAATCTGAAAATCAAAAAAAAGAAGGTTGGAATTTCCATCTCCGGTTACTCGGTGATCGTGAAAAAAATCAGTCTGGCCACCATGGATGAGAAGCGGCTTGAATCGTACATCCTGGCCGAAGCCGAACAGTATATCCCGTTCGATATAGATGACGTTTACATGGATTTTCAAGACATGAAAACTTCCTCCGCCGGCCATGGCCATACCGAGGTCGTACTGGTCGCGGCGAAAAAGGAAGTGGTCGATGGGTTCACGGCGATGCTGGAAGGCATTGGACTGGTCCCGGCTATCGTTGATATTGACGGTTTTGCCCTGGAAAACGCCCACGAGGTGATTGGCCGCGATGTCAATGATGTCGTCTTCGTCAATATTGGCGCCGCAAAAATCAGTGTCAGTATCATTTCCGGCGGCATTTCCGTGGCCGCGCGTGATATCCCGGTCGGCAGCCGCCAGTTGACCGAACGGATTCAGGATCTGCTTGATGTGGAATTTGACGAGGCCGAGGCGATAAAGCTCGGCGCGCAGCGGGTACAGGAGCGCGAAGACGATATTGCCGCCATCTATTCGTCGGTCTGTGGCCAGTGGGTGGTGGAAATCAAAAAGATGATTGACCTGTACCGCGTCAATCATCCCGGCCAGCCCCTCCGCCGCCTGAGTCTCAGCGGTGGCGGCTCGAAAGTGGTTGGCCTGGATGATTTTCTGCGCATGGAAACCGGGCTGGAGGTGGATATTTTCAACCCTCTCGCCGAGATGGATTTCAATGCCAAAAAGATTGACCCTGACTATGTTCAGGCGATTGGCCGGGAGATGGCCATCGCCAGCGGCATCGCCATTCGTTCCTCGGCGATATGAATAATGAAAAACTATGTTGCGGATCAATTTTCTTCCCGTCCGGCAACTGAAGAAACGCGAAAAAGCGAAAAAACAGTTGGCCGCCTTCTTTTTTCTTTTCGTTCTGGCCGTGGTGTTGTGCGCCTTCGCCTGGCTGATGCAGAGCCACAATATGGATTCGGCGCGAAAGGAAAATGCCCGGCTGGCCAGCAAAAAGCGGGAGCTTCAGCCCATACTTGCGGCGATTGATCAGCTCAATAAAAAGCGGGAAGAGCTGGAACGCAGAACTCAAGTCATCGAACAACTGAAAAACGAATCGTCGTTGACCGTGCGCATCATGGACGAAGTCGCGAGCCGTGTGGACAACAACCGTCTGGGACTGGATTCGATGGCGCAAATTGGCGGCAATCTCGAACTGAAAGGCATCGCGCTCGATAATGAATCCATTGCCCAGTTCATGGATAGCCTGAAAACTTCTCCTTTCATCCGGGATGTTTCCCTGGCCGAGTCGTCACAGAAAATTTTAGCTGGGCGGGATCTGAAGTCGTTTACTATTTCTTGTAAGGTGGTACTGCCGGCAAGTGAAAATGTTCCCGATCTGAAAAACACCCCTTAAAAGGCAACAAAGCGATAAAATAGATCATTTCATATAAAAAACGGGCTGACCCGGAGATTACCCGTAGTATCGCCATGGCCAGAAAAGAAAAACCAGTTTCGGAGTTCAACCGCTTCATCGACACCCGCTACATCCCGATGGCGCCGCTTTCCAAGTTCGCGATGGCGTTGCTCCTTTTGGTGCTGCCGGTGATCGTTTACATAGTGTTCTCTTGTCGGCCCTACCTCACGGAAAAAGAAGAGCTGGCAAAGCGGAAAATCACACTCGAATCCGAACTGGTAACGCTGCGCTCGCAAACGGGCCGACTACAACAGTGGGAACGCAAATTTGCCGAGGCCCAGGAAATGTTCAACGGCAAGGCCGCGCTGTTGCCGGAAACCGAGGAAATTCCCAAATTGCTGAAGGAAATTTCATCTTTGGGCGCCGCCGCCGGGCTTGATTTTCTTTCTTTCAAACCGATGCCCGCGCTGCCGAAAGATTTTTATGCGGAAATCCCGATTTCCATTTCCTTAAAAGGCACCTACCACAGTATCGGTCATTTTTTTGATACCGTCAGCAGGCTTGAGCGGATTGTTTCCGTTGGCGATCTGCAAATGAGCGGCCCGACGAGGGAAAATCATGAAATGATTTTAAGGGCGGATTGCCAATTGCTGACCTATCGCTACGGCAACGAAGAAATTTCCAAACTGCGGATGTCAGCCGGAGATCCTACGAAAAAATAGACCGGGCGGCTCTCTGTTGATGAGAAATTCACCACCTCCACAGATGGTTTTGCGATTGGCCGGATACTGGGCCATGGCACTGTTTGTTGTCTGTGCCGCGCCGCTTTTTGCCTCTGGAGTGTTCGCGGTGGAAGACATCAGGGCCGCTGGCGGAGATAACAAACAAAAGACGATTCAGCAGGCCAAAAGCCAATCTTTCGTCTATCAGTATCAAGACCGCAAAGACCCATTCATGCCGTTCATTACCGGGAACACCGATTCCGAGGACGAAATCATTGACAGTGGCGAACCGCTGACCGGAATGCAACTGATCGAGCCGGGGCAGTTGACGCTGGTCGGGCTTCTGAACAAGGGCGGTGAATACTACGCCGTGGCGGAAGATTCCACTGGCAAAGGCTATATCCTGACTCAAGGCATGAAAATTGGACGCCGGGGTTTCATCCGCGAAATTGGACCGGGCAAGGTCTCGATTGAGGAAACCACGGTCAGCCGCGCCGGGACAAAGCCGCTCACTCAGATTGATATGGTACTGAAGAAAGAGGGGGGAAAATGATAATGCGTACCCGCCGCCTCTTTCTTCAGTTGTTCTTTACGATTCTCATGTTGGCCACGCTGACGGTTGTGGCCGGAGTTTATCCCGCCGCCGCGTCTTCAGCGGTAATCGGCGACGCGGCGCTTGACAAACTGGTCGAATCTCCCCGCGCGCCTTTGCGGAAAAATCAAGGCGGCAGCGGGCAAGCGAGTTTCCCGCCTTCTGGATACGGCGCGGAACGGATCAGTGTCGATTTTTATAAGATAGATATTCATAACGTCTTCCGGCTGTTTCGTGAGGTCAGCGACCTCAACATCATCGTTGACGAATCGGTGAAAGGAACACTGACTCTGGTCTTGAATGATGTCCCGTGGAATTTTGCGTTGGATATCATCTGCAACCTTATGGATTTGAACCAGGCGAAACGCGACAATACCATCGTCATCTACCCGAAAAAGAAAGAATTTGTCTGGCCGGCGAGGAGTGGAGAAAATCTGAGCGTCAAAACCGATCGGAATATCGTTACGGAAGAGGTGCCCGTCATCCAGCGGACGGACAGCCAGCCGGAAAGCGTCGTACGGGCGAGAGAACTGATGCGGAACGCCACCAAGGCGGAAAAGGCGAGTAACTTTGAACGGGCAGCCGCTCTGTACGAAGAGGCGGCATCGCTGAACCCGAAAAACGCGGGTGTCTTGAATCGCCTGGCCGTTTTGTATCTGGTCAATCTGCGGGTAAATGCCAAGGCGCTGTATTATGCCAAAGAGAGCCTGAAGGTCAGCCCACGGAACAGAAAAGCCGCGCTGTATGCGGCAATCGCCGCGGCCAACATGCATCTGACGCGGGAAGCGTCCGATTATTTCGCGCAAAGCATCAGCGGCAATCCACCAATGAAAGAAGCCTTGCTCAGTTTCGCCGCCTTTGCCGAGAATAATCAGCGGTATGACTCGGCATTGCTTCTCCTCGATAAGTACAGTGCCCAATACGGCGACTCGCTGAATACGATGGTAGCCAAAGCGCGTATTTTTGATAAACAAAACGAGAGGAAGCGGGCGCTGGCGCAGTATAGAGCGATTCTGGCCTCTGGTTTCGCCCTGCATCCGGCTCTCCGGCGGTATGTCCAGGCGCGTCTGGTCGCCGGGCAATAACAGGCCGTACTTATTTTGGCGCATCGGCAAGAACCGGAAAACTTATCCATTGGCGAGGGAGAGGATGTTATCCGCGAGAAAAAATATTGTNNGCATGATGCTGCTTGTGTCGTGCGGTGCGCATCCGTCCGCCGGCGATCGGCGGGCTGCCGCCGAATTGGCGGTTCCGGTGGCGGGTGAAGCGCAACGAGACGACGACAGCGCTCTGCCGGTGCAGTTTCAGCACCCATCGTATGTTGTCGGCCAGGAGGACGACCTCGCCATGGCCGTCGCGGAAGAACCGGTGATGAAAGTCGGCGTTGCCATCGAAACCCGGCATGCGCCGCAGCCCCTGTGGACCACCATGAAGGCTTTGACCGGCCTGAAACGGATGAATGTTTCCTGGGCCAGCGATGTCGACCAGAACGCGCTGGTCGATGTTCATATCAATGCCGATGACGATTTTTACGAGGCCCTCAGCGACCTGCTGCGCCAGCTTGATTATTACTATGAGGTGAGAGGGAATACCGTTGTCGTCAAGTACAAGGAAACCCGCAATTTTCAGATTGCCATGCCTTTTGTCAAGACCCAGTACAGTACCGGCGTCGGTGGCAATATGCTGGGTAACGAAGAAAATTCGAAAAACATGGATGGCACCATCCAGTTAAAAAGTGATAAAAACGAATTCGATATCTGGGAAAATATTCAGACTAATTTAGACAGCTTGCTGGACATCTGGGCGATTGATCCGCGGAACAAGGCGCAAATCGAGCTGGAAACGGCCATGACCGACGCGGCGGCCATCGAGAAATGCCTGAGAGACAATCCCAATGACCCGTCGTTGCAGGAGGCTTGCGCCAAAAGCCTGAGGAACTCGCGTGATAGCGTGGTCAAGCTGAACCAGGACAAGACGGGAAAGACCTCTGGCGACAAGAGCGTCAGAGGCAAGGGCAAGAACGGCAACTACTACATCATCGACAAGCCGGTCGGCATTATTACCGTCAGCGCCCCGCGTCCCTTGCTGGAAAAAGTTGACGAATACATCAGCAATCTGAAGAAATCGTTGTACCGTCAGGTGGCGATCGAGGCCAAAATCATTGAGGTACAGCTACGCGATAGTTCGTCGATTGGCATCAACTGGAATCAAGTGCTGCAAAATTTCGCGGCGCTTACCGGCACCATCAATTTCGGCGCGCAAGGACAGGTTTACCCGTATATATCGGCGGGTTCCGGACAAGGCGACCGGGTGTATGGATATCACAATGGTTCGAATGTCCTTTATACGCTCGGCGAGAATGGCGCCATAGATACCGCCTCGAATCCCGCGATTCGTGCCAGCGGCCCATTGCAAGATCCTGGCCGCTTTATTTCGAGCGTCGTCCTGGCGCCCGCTTCATTTGTGGCGATGATCAACGCCTTGGAAACGGAAGGCAACGCCAAGGTACTGTCCAGCCCCAAACTCAGTGTCATGAACGGCCAGCCGGCAATGATTTCTGTTGGCACCAACTACACCTATATCAAGTCGATTGATGTTGATGTCGAGAACAGCACGACCAACCCGACACGGACCTACACCGTTGAAACCGCGCGCCTCCTGTCCGGCCTGGGCATGTCGCTGACCGCCACTATCCTGGATGATAATGAGATTATTCTCAACCTGGTTCCCGTCATCTCGGAACTGGTCAAGTCAGCGAGTTCCGCGGCCAATCCGGATGAACCCATCTACTCCAAAGTGATATCGCCCGATGGCATGGCGGTGGGCCTGCCGATCATCAATGTCCGCGAGATGAGTACCACGGTGAAGGTGCGGGATGGCGAGATGCTGGCCATCGGCGGGCTGATCTCGGACGTGGAGAAAAATGAAGGTAACTTCGTTCCGATTCTTGGCAGCATTCCAATTATTAAATATCTCTTTGGTTATCAGACGAAGCAGAAGCAGAGAAATGAGCTGATCATTCTGCTGAAGCCGAAAATATTTTGATGGACGGAGGATGGTTTTACAGGCCAGGTGGCGAAATCTCTACCTGAGAGAAAAGGATATGAAACAAGTCACGTATGTTGTGTTGGCGATTTTCGCTCTGATACTCGCTGGTTGTGGTCACTCGGTGGTTGAAAGCCTTGATGTGCCGCACAGGCTATCTCACAACGCCGCCGGTTCCGGCAGAACAGTGGTTGTCCTGCCTTTTGCCGACTACTCCGAGGGGGATTCCATCGCCTCGGCGGCGCGGCGCGGTATGATGGTTAGCGAAAGCATCACCGATAAACTGACGGCCAACGGTTTTTCTTTGCCGGTGCAGGAGGATGTTTTTGCATACCTGGTGGCCGAACACATTATCAATCCGCTATCCTACAGTGGTAGTGGTTCGGCTTCGCTCCGCTATGAATTGGCGAACAGCGGCTGGTCGCTTGCGATGAAAAAGGAAATTGCCGGTTATCTGGAAACCGAAAAGCGGGAAAGCATGGCGGCGGGCGCTCCCGGCGCCCATAGCCTGACGGTGGCGGCCATTGCCAAAATTGGCCGTGAATTCGGCGCCGATTATGTCATTCGTGGCCGGATACTCGAATTCAAAACTCGTGATGAGGGTGGCTGGGAACCGTGGAAACGCGGCATCATCCCCTTCATTATGAGAGGCAGTAACCGCATTCTGTTCGGTTATGCCGATTCCGCTGAATACGATGAAGATAACGCCTCGCTGGCCGGAATGATGGTTGGCGCCAGAATTGGCTATGATACTCTCAATTGGCCAAATCGGAATTTCTTGGGCATCGGCGGCTCAGATGATACCGACGCGGTGATTTGGGGCGCGGCTGGTGGCGCTTTGGGCCGCCGCAGTGCCGGGCGCGCCGGCTCTGTTGGGCAGGCGGCGGTGCAGATGCGTATCTGGGTGCAGGAAGCCTCGACCGGTAATGTCATCTGGACAAACCGCGTCAGTGTCAAGGTCGCGCCGGAATCCTTCTTCGCCGACAACCAGTATGACCAACTGTTCAACAAAGCGATCAACCAGTGCGTGGACAGCCTCATTGACAACTTTGTCAGCTATGGGCTGTAAGTGACCATGACCGCCATCTACGACCGTATCAACTGGCTTTTTGACCCCCTGCACCATGTGTGGGAACACGAGAGGAGACAGCGGAAAATTTCCGTGGCGCTGGTCTTCTTTTTTCTGGCCGGACTGGTTCTCATCGAATTGAAGCGTCATGGATTGCTGCCGCCCTTGCTGAGCCAAATCACCCCCGTCAATCATTTCTACGCCGTGCATTTCGCCTTTTCGGTCATCCTGCTGCAAGAAATCATCAGCCTGATCTTCACCATTCCTTGTTCGTTCAGCCGTTCGGTCGGTAAACAGTTTGAGATTCTTGCCCTCATTCTGTTGCGGAACGCTTTCAAAGAACTGGCCGCTTTTCCGGAACCCATCGTCTTTGCCGGTAACGAGATGGCGGTGCTGCACATTCTTTCCTGCGGTTTCGGAGCCCTCTTGCTGTTCGCCTTGCTGGGCTACTATTACCGCATTCGGCCCGTAAGCGGCGAAGGCATGTTGAATGCGGGCAATTTGTACCGCTTCGTTTCCGCCAAAAAAGGGATCGCTCTGGTCTTACTTGGCATCTTTGTTATCATGGGCATCCGTACCGGGTGGCTTATTTCGCATGGCGACCACGGCGAGGACTTTCTCCACAACTTTTACACCGTCCTTATTCTCACTGATATTCTGCTCGTACTGCTTTCTCACTGCTTTCAGCCTTCCTTCTATGCGATGTTCCGCAATTCCGGCTTCGCCTTATCGACTTTAATTATTCGTCTGGCTTTGGCGGCGCCACCGTTTTACAACGTGCTGCTCGGCCTGGCGGCGATTGTCTTCGCCATCCTCCTCAGTCTGATCAGTAGCAATCTATTTCAAAAACAAGGGTCTTCGCCCACAGAGAGATGACGGCAAGAAAATAAAAGGCTGCCGTCCATCCCGGCGCGGCAGGACGGACGGCCAGGACAAACAATCCCGCCTCCGTCTTCCGCGCCCTGTCCTCAGGCGCCCGGCAGCCGGGCCGGTTATTCTTCCTGGTTGCTGGTTTTGCTCTTTTTCTCGCCGGCCTTGTCCGCCTCAGCCGCCACCGGTTCTTCGTTCACTGGCATACCGTAGGCCAGGCGGACGGTGTTTTCGATCTGGCGGCGGACATCCGCATGTTCGATCAGATACTTCTTGGCGTTCTCCCGGCCCTGGCCGATGCGCTCATCCTTGAAAGAGTACCAGGCGCCACTCTTATCGACAAAATTCTGCTCCACCGCCAGGTCGAGAATATCGCCCGCTTTCGACGCCCCTTCGCCGAACATGATGTCGAATTCGGCGGCCTTGAACGGTGGCGCCACCTTGTTCTTCACCACTTTGACTTTGGTGCGGTTGCCGACGGTGTCCTGACCTTCCTTGATTGAGCTGATCTTGCGGATATCCAGACGGATCGACGAATAGAACTTCAGGGCATTGCCGCCGGTGGTGGTCTCTGGATTGCCGAACATGACGCCGATTTTCATACG
>DOMU01000050.1:0-1480 GCA_003509305.1 Desulfobulbaceae bacterium
GTTGCCCCACAAAATATCGAGTGCACGGAGAAAACTTTATGGCCACCACCTCCGGCCGGCCGCAAAATGAGATCACTCTGCACAATGCCGTTTTACCCCTGGAATTTCCATGGATTTCTTGTTACAATCCTTCATCGGCGATTCTTCTTCGTAATCTTGTCTTGTAACTTGATTTCACACGAAAATACGGAAATCGCCATTTCTTTTTTTATTCCTGTGAATATTCAGGCTGGTTATAATTTATGAAGGAGGCGAGCGGATGAATCGATTTGAAGCATGCCCCAAAATCTTTTTCGGCGAGGATGCGCTTGATTATCTTCTGGAGCTGCCGCCTGAGAAGATGCTTATCGTTACCGATCCGTACATGGTGAGTTCGGGCACAATAAAGGCGGTGACCTCTCGCCTCGATCGCAACAGCATCGAATACACCATCTTTTCAGAGGTCGAACCGGATCCCTCCATTGAGACAGTGACGGCGGGAGTGCAGGTCATTTTTCGCGACAAGCCCCACGCCATCATCGCCCTGGGCGGCGGGTCGGCCATCGACGCCGCTAAGGCCGTGATCTACCTCTGTCTGCGCATCAAGAGCGGACTGATGGATCAGCAGTATGTGCACAACCCCCTGTTCATCGCCATTCCCACGACGAGCGGCACCGGCTCCGAAGTGACTTCCTACGCGGTCATCAGCGACCACCAACAGGGCGTCAAGATTCCACTGAGCCACCGGAGTATGATCCCCAATGTGGCAATTCTTGACCCCGCCTTCACCAAGACGCTGCCCAAACACCTGATCGCCTTCACCGGCATGGATGTGCTGACCCACGCCGCCGAGGCCTATGTCTCGCCGATGGTCAATGACTTCAGCAACATGTTTGCCGCCGAGGCCGCCGCCATCGCGCTGGAATGTTTGCCGGCCCTGTTTGCCGATGCGAGCGACACCGAGGCGCGCGGCAAAATGTACAGCGCCTCGACCATGGCCGGTCTGGCTTTCACCAACTCCGGGCTCGGGCTCTGCCATGGCATCGCCCACACAATCGGCGCGCAATACCACATTCCTCACGGCAAGGCCAACGCCATTATCCTGCCTTATGTGCTCCGCTTCAATATGGATCCCGCCCGTGGCGCCGCGCAGCGGCTTCGGGAACGCTACGCGCGCCTGGCTAAAAGAATGGGGCTGATTGCAACGGGCGACGCCGAGCTTTGCGAGAGGCTGGTTTTAGCGGTCACAAAACTGGGCGCCCGGCTTGAGGTACCCGCCTCACTGTCCGCCTGCGACATCCCCGAGAACACCTTCATGGCTGACCTTGAGTCGAACATCGATAAAATTCTTGAGGACATCGGCACCAAAGCCAATCCCATCCCCGTCACACGCGAAGATTTGCGGTCGCTGCTCCCCGGCATCTACCACGGATCAACCCGCCATACCCTTCATGGCTATAAACGTTAGAAGGAGGCGTATGTTTTCAGTATCCCTTCCGCA
>DOMU01000050.1:1491-2651 GCA_003509305.1 Desulfobulbaceae bacterium
CTTCCTGTTCGCTCATTTTCATGTGGGAAATAAGGATGCACTTGGCACGGTCAACAATTCGGATATCTTCTATTTTTTGCGTCAGCTTGCTGTTTTCCGTATGTAATCGGCGCAACCAATTCCGCGCCGCTTTGGCAACTTTAAGTATCGACCAAAAGAGAATTTTATTGATTGGCCTTGCTATGGTGAGCACTCCATCATTTTCACAAGCGGATGACACCTCATCATAATGCTCGCTTGTCACGATCAACACAACTGGGCAAATACCCTTCGTCGCAATATGCCGGGCCAAACTCTCTCCAGACTCATCCTGAAGAGGTGCATTGATGACCACAAGATCAAAGTCTCTCTCCAAAAGCAAGCGGCGCGCTTCGCAACATGAAGGCAGCGTGATGATTTGATCATAGAAAGACGCGTTAAGCATTTCGGCCAAAAAAACAATGCTTCTCTCTGTTCTCGAAACAATAAGAGCGCTTTCCATCTTATTGCCGCCTTATATAAATTCAAAATAATGTTCTCTATAAAATTCCGCTTTGTTTTCAGCGGAATTGTAAGCAATTACTTCCCGCTCCTTTGCCGCAAAATATTTTTCAAGCAGAGTCTCACCCAGGACTCTCTTTACAAAAGGGCTGGCTTTTGCAAGCCCGATGGCTTTCTCCATGCTCTCCGGCAAGGGGACAAGCGCACCTGTGATATCTTCGGAGGCTGAATATAAATCCACATCAATCGCCGGCGGTAATTCCAGTTCCTTCTCAATCCCATCAAGGCCTGCCGCCAGAATCAATGCAAACGCCAGGTAAGGATTAATGGACGGGTCGGGAGACCGGAGCTCCATTCGGGCCTTTTCCCCGGTTGCCGCGGGAATTCTGATGAGCTGCGAGCGGTTTTGATGTGACCATGAAACATATTTGGGCGCTTCGAACTGTCCAAACCGCTCGTAGGAGTTGGTGAGGGGATTCAGGAACAACGTAATTTCCGGTGTTTTTTCAAGGATCCCGGCAATAAAGCTTTCGGCAACGGCAGGGTGTTCACCAGGAGAATTTTTAAAAATGTTCACCCCGTTTTGGCTGAGGGACAGATTCACATGCATGCCGCTGCCGGCGGCCTTCGTGATCGGTTTTGGCATAAAAGAAGCAAATAAGCCGTTTCGCGAAGCAATC
>DOMU01000050.1:2684-3940 GCA_003509305.1 Desulfobulbaceae bacterium
TCATTCTGTCCCGGTCCCTGCTCATGATGCGATGATTCCGGCTTAATACCCATTTCTTCAAGGCACAGGCAAATTTCGCGGCGAATATTTTCACCCTTATCGAGCGGCGAGATGTCAAGGTATCCGCCCTTATCAAGCGGTGTGGTGATCGGATCGCCATTCTCATCCGTTTTAAAAAAATAAAACTCACATTCCGCCCCGACTTTGCATACGTATCCCATCTGTTCGCAGCGTTCAACCGTTCGTATCAATATAGATCTGCTGTCATGGGAAAAAACCGAACCATCCGGCCTCTTTATATCGCAATAGAACCGAACGACACGTCCGGGGCCGGGCCGCCAGGGCAGCACTGTCAACGTGGCGGGCTGAGGGAAGAGCAGTAAATCCGATTTTGTTATATCGCCAAATCCCTCAATCGCATTGGCATCGAATAGTACCCCTTCTTCAAAGGCGCCCGGCAGTTCATCCGGCATAATCGAGATGTTTTTCTGCATACCCAACAGGTCGCAAAAAGCAAGCCGGATAAATTGAACATCATTCTCTTTCACAAATTGCAGGACTTCATGTACAGTCGCATTCATATGGAAGGCCTCCTAATAAAAAAGGCGGCCATCACATAATGCGGATCGCAAGCCATCGGCAACACGTTGCGAAGTTTATTGCATTATCTGATGAACGCCATTGTTCAACGGATGCAGTATACTTCTCTTACCACTAAACTGTCAAGATAGACATGGTTGTTTGTAATGCAAGGTTTTTTGGCTGGAATGCATTTTCGCAAAAATCTAATTGACAGATTTCCGATGCCCGGTTATTATACACACATAAACAGCAAAGGCGCTGTGGATCATTTTTGATCCGCAGCGCCTTTATTTTTTCTTTTGAAAGGGGCATCAGTGATGAGTGAATTATTCATACCAGAAGGCTACCAATCGGCGTTGCCAGTGTATGAAACGCAAACAGCGATCNNGCGGGAAAATCAAGAGAGTGTTTGAGGATAATTTATCTCATGCTCTTAATTTGAAAAGAGTATCCGCGCCACTTTTTGTTCAGCCGCAAACCGGTTTAAATGACGATCTTAACGGTGTTGAACGGCCTGTCGCATTTGATATTCCGGAAACCGGCGCAAAGGCCCAGGTTGTGCAGTCACTCGCAAAGTGGAAAAGGATGGCGCTCCATAAATATGGATTCCCGGTTGGGGAAGGCATCTATACTGATATGAATGCGATCAGGCGGGATGAAGAGATGGATAACCT
>DOMU01000084.1:0-3890 GCA_003509305.1 Desulfobulbaceae bacterium
GGCCAGGCGGTAAAGGCCGGACAGCTCCTCTACACCATCGACAGCCGGCCCTACCAGGCCATCCTGCACAACCGGCAGGCGGCTTTGGCCAAGAGCAAGGCCGAACTGGCCCATGCCCAAGGCGAACTGGCCCGCTACCGCTCAGCGATAAAAAAGGGGCTGGTCAGCCAGGAAGAAACGGAAACCGCCGCTGTCAACGCCGCCTCAATGGCGGCAACTGTTTTGGCCGACCAGGCCGCCGTCGAAAGCGCTAAACTCGATCTCGATTACTGCCAGCTGGTCGCGCCCTTTGCCGGCATTACCGGGGCCAGGCAAAACGATCCCGGCGATCTGGTCACGGCCAACGCCGCAACGCCACTGGTCACCATCAACGCCATTCGCCCGGTGCATATCGTCTTTTCCCTGCCCGGTAAATATCTGGCTGATTTGCGCAATCAGTCGCTCAGCCATCCGACGGCCAAACCGCTGACCGTTGCCCTCTATCCACAGGGCGCCGCCGGGCCGCCATTCCATGGAGAAATCTTTTTCATGGACAACACGGTCGGTGCCGCCACTGGCGCCATCCTGTTGAAAGCCCGCTACGCCAACCTGGNNGCCAACCAGCAAGATGAACTCTGGCCGGGACAGATGCTGCGCCTGACGATACGGGTACGAACCATTCCGAAGGCGGTACGCGTGCCGAGCCAGGCGGTGCACGTCGGTCAGCGGGAGATGTATGTGTTTGTCGTCAAAGATGACAATACCGTCGAATACCGGAAGGTTGAGGCCGGCGAACAGTATCAAAATGAAACGGTGATAACCAGCGGTCTCGCCGCTGGCGAAAAGGTGGTGACCAACGGCCAGATGCAACTGCATGACGGCGCGGCCATACTCGAGCGGGAGGAAAAAGCCACAGCCGAGGCATCGGTGCCGGCGGGGGGCAATCCATGAGCGGCGGCCTCTCCGATCTCTCGATCAAACGTCCGGTCATGACCGTTCTGGTCATGGCCAGTATCCTCCTGGCCGGTCTGATCAGCTATAAATTGCTGCCGGTCTCGGATCTGCCGAACGTTGATTTCCCGACCATCGTCGTCACCGCCGACCTGCCGGGGGCCAGCCCGGAAACCATGGCTTCGACGGTGGCGACGGTGCTGGAAAAGCAGTTTTCCACCATTGCCGGTATCGACTCGATGAGTTCGGTTTCCAACACCGGCAGAGTGCAGATCACCATCCAGTTTTCTCTTGAGCGCGATATCGACGCCGCCGCCCAGGATGTGCAGGCGGCCATCGGCAATGCCCTGCGCCGTCTGCCCGACGACATGCCGTCGCCGCCGTCCTACCGCAAGAGCAATCCCGCCGATATGGCCATCCTCTTCCTGGGCCTGACCAGTCCGACGCTGTCGCCGACAGTGATGGACCGCTATGCCCAAACCCTTTCCGAGCGCATTTCGATGCTAAACGGCGTCGCCCAGGTGCAGGTGCGTGGCACGAAAAAATTCGCCGTGCGCGTCCAGCTCGACCCGGAGGCCATGCAGTTGTANNACGGTCGGAGGATGTGTCGCGGGCGATCATGGGGCAGAATGTCAACCTGCCGATGGGTGTGCTCAAAGGCCAGCACCGCCGCATTACGTTAAAAGCCAACGGCCAGTTGGACGAGGCCAGCCAGTATGAACAGATCATCGTCGCCGTTCGCGACGGCCAGCCGGTGCGGCTGTCGCAGGTGGCGAAAGTTCTGAATAGCGTCGCCAGCCTCGAAGACGACGCCTGGATCTACCGGGGCGGGGAACGAAGCCAGTCTATCTTTCTCTTCATTCAGAAACAACCCGGTAGCAACACCGTTGAAGTGGCCAGAAATATCAAAAATATGCTGCCGGTTTTTCAGGAGTCGCTACCGGATTCCCTGCATTTGACCATCGTGCGCGACGGCAGCAAGTCGATTCAGGAGTCGGTGCATGACGTGCAGTTCACGCTGGTGCTGACCCTGGCCCTGGTCGTCCTCGTCATCTTTCTTTTTATCCGCAATGTGTCGTCAACCATCATCCCGGCCCTGTCGCTGCCGATGTCGATTTTCGGCACCTTTGCCGCCATGCAGGTGCTGGGCTTCAGCCTCAACAACATCTCGCTGATGGCCTTGACGCTGTCGGTCGGCTTCGTTGTCGATGACGCCATCGTCATGCTGGAAAATATCGTCCGCCATCTCGAGATGGGTAAATCGCGTTTGCAGGCGGCCATCGACGGCGCGCGCGAGGTTGGTTTCACCATCATCTCGATGACGGTTTCGCTGGCGGCCATCTTTATCCCGCTGCTGTTCATGGGCGGCATCGTTGGACGTCTGTTCCGGGAATTTTCGGTCACCATCGGCGTTGCCGTTCTGATCAGTTGTTTCATCAGCCTGACCCTGACCCCGATGCTCGGCAGCCGCTATCTGAAGGAACATGGTCAGGAAAAGCATGGCCGCCTCTACCTGGCCAGCGAGCGGCTTTTCAACCAGGCTTTGGCCGGATACCGCCGCAGCCTGGTTGCCGTTCTTGATCACAAGGGGTTGACCATGATTCTTTCCTTTGTCATCCTTCTGGTCACCGTCTGGCTGTTTTTCCTTGTGCCGAAGGGCTTTATTCCCTCAGAAGACCGGGATTTTATCAACGTTTCTACGGAAACCGCCGCCGACATTTCGTTTCCGGCCCTGGTTGATCGTATGGAGCGTCTGGCGGAAATTGTCCGCTATAACGAGAACGTCGACAGCTTCATCATGGATGTCGATACCGACGGCAGTATGCGGATCAACCTGAAACCACGCCACGAGCGCTTACTCAGCGCTGACCAGGTGATTGCCCAGTTACGCCCGCAGATGAACTCGGTGCCCGGCATCCGCGCCATGCTGGTCAACCCGCCGCCGATTAACCTGACCGGCCGCCGTGTGCGCAGCCTCTACCAGCTCACCTTACAGAGCACCAACAGCCAGGAGCTGTACGACGAGGCTCAGCGCCTCGAACGCGAGATGAAAACCATCCCGGCACTGACCGATGTATCGAGTGACCTGCAACTGAAAAATGGCGAGCTGCGCCTGGATGTCAAACGGGACCAGGCCCTGCTCTATGGCATTTCGCCGCTTTTGATCGAGCAAAGCCTCTACGACTATTTCGGTGAACGCTCGGTCTCGACCATCTACGCGCCAAATGACCAGTATGACGTTCTTCTGAGCACGCTGCCGACGGCCCAGGAAGACAGCCGGGCGCTTTCGGCCATCCGTTTAGCCACCGCCACCGGCGAGCTGGTGCCGTTGGCCGCCGTTGCCGATTGGCATCTGGGCGTCGGGCCACTTTCGATCAACCATTCCGGCCAGTTGCAGTCGGTGACCATTTCCTTCAACCTGCGCCCCGGTATTTCCCTCAGCGACGCTATCACCGCTATCGAGCCGCTGCGCTCAAGCCTGCCGGTGACCGTGCCGTCGTCCTTTCAAGGCAGCGCCCAGCAGTTTCAGGAGTCGCAGTCGTCAATGATCTGGCTGTTGGGTGTGTCGATCATCGTCATCTATATCGTTCTTGGCATCTTGTATGAGAGCTACATTCACCCGCTGACCATCCTCACCGCCCTGCCCTTTGCCGGTTTCGGCGCGTTGTTGACGCTGCTCTTGTTCAGGACGGAATTGTCAATCTACGCCTTCGTTGGCATTATCATGCTGATTGGTTTGGTGAAGAAGAATGGCATTATGATGATCGACTTCGCCATCGCCGCCCGCAACAACGAAGGCAAAAACGCCCACGACGCGATAGTTGAAGCCTGCTGCATCCGTTTTCGCCCAATCATGATGACCACCTTCGCCGCCCTGATGGGCGCTCTGCCGATTGCCATCGGCTACGGCGCCGGTGGCGAATCGCGTCAGCCGCTCGGTCTGGCCGTGGTCGGCGGCC
>DOMU01000084.1:3904-20524 GCA_003509305.1 Desulfobulbaceae bacterium
CGAGGGCTTGCAGGAGTGGCTGAAACGGCGCAGATGACAGGATACATATGTCAGAATCCTGTTATCTGAAATAAGTGAAGTAAGCGCTGGCAAAATTAAATCACCGTAAGAAACTATGATCCTCGATAAAATCGTCGCCCGCAAAAGAGAGGAAGTCGCTCGGCTGCGCCAGGAAGGTATCGTGGTGCCCGCCGAATTTATCGGCAGGGCTTTGCCTCCGCGGCGCCCGTTCATCCAGGCGCTGTCCGATGCGCCCGGCGTGGCCATCATTGCCGAGGTGAAAAAGGCGTCGCCTTCCAAAGGCTTGATCCGCGCCGACTTCAACCCGGAGGAAATCGCCCGCGACTACCAGCGGCTGGGGGCGCAGGCGATTTCGGTCTTGACCGACACCGATTTCTTCCAAGGCTCGCCGGCCTATCTGATGCGCACACGCCAGGCGGTGGATTTGCCGGTCTTGCGCAAGGATTTCATCATCGACGCCGTGCAGATCGACGAGGCGAAGGCTTTCGGCGCCGACGCTGTTTTGCTGATCGCGGCGATTTTGGATGATATGCAGTTGCGCGATTTCCGCGAGCGGACCGAAGCCTTGGGCATGGACGCTTTGCTTGAAGCCCATGATGAAAATGAGGTAAAGCGGGCGGTAGCGGCGGGCGGGCGGCTTATCGGCATCAATAACCGTAATCTGCGCGATTTTTCCGTCGATATTACAACCACCTTTCGCCTGAAACAACTGATCCCGCCGGGCATCGCCGTGGTCAGCGAATCCGGTTTGCGGACACCGGATGACCTGCGCCGCCTGGCCGAGGCTGGCGTTCATGCGGCTTTAATCGGTGAAAGCCTGGTACGCGACGGCGGCGATCTTTTGGCCCGGATGCGGCAAGCGTCGATGGGGGCATGACATGGGCCAAACCCGGATCAAAGTATGTGGCATCACCAATCTGGACGACGCGGCCATGGCGGTGGCCATGGGTGTTGATGCTTTGGGTTTCATTTTCGCCGCCAAGAGTCCGAGGGCGGTCAGCCCGGAGCGGGCCAGGGAAATCATCGTCCAAATGCCGCCTTTGGTCGCCACCGTTGGCGTCTTCGTCAACCAAGAGCCAGCGGAAGTTGACCGAATTGTCAGGTACTGTGGCCTTGCGTTCGTGCAGTTGCATGGCGACGAATCGCCGGGTTACTGCCGCAAACTGGCCAAAGAGGCTCTGCCCTGCCGCCTGATTAAGGCGTTCCGCGTGCGACCGGAAAGCGGTGAAAGCGACTTCGCCCCCTACCAGGAGGCGGTCAGCGCTTTCCTGCTTGACACCTGGCATCCGGCTTTGCGCGGCGGCAGCGGCGAGAGTTTCGACTGGCGGCGCGTCGCCTCATTCAACCTGCGCCGTCCCTGTATCCTGGCCGGTGGCCTGACGCCGGACAATGTCGGAACGGCTATTAGCCAGGCCAGGCCGTTCGCGGTGGACATCAACAGTGGTATCGAAGACGAGCCAGGATGGAAAAATCAGGGTAAACTGGAAGAAGTCATTAAACAGGCGCGTCTGGCCGATACTGCCGGCGCCTGATATTTTCATCCAAGGAGAAAGCCATGGAAAAAGCGCAAGCCCCAGCCGATTATGTCCACGCCCTGCCGGCGGCCAAACCGCTGCCTAATAACATGCTCTTTGCCATTTTCAAATGGCTTCTCGACTGGAATTTTATCCGGTCCGGCATCAAAAAAGAGTTCTGAATCGTATCCGCTTTCCCGTCCCCCCGGGGGACGGGCCTGAAACGTTTGGGCTTATTTACCAGGCCAGCGCCGGAAAGAGCCTGCCAGCAAAGGGCCTACCATCAATCATGCGTCCATCTTCTTTTGTTTTCAGACTCGTGGCGGCGCTTGCCGTTCTCTTCTGCCTGCATTACCTGGCGGAGATGATTTGTTTGTCCAGCCGCTTCGCCCTGGTTGCCGATTGCCGCCTGGGCGCGGACGATCATCTGGTTTTGTACTGGCGTTTCGCCAATCATTTCTCGGAAAAGGCGAGCATGACAAAAGCCGTTACCGGCGGCGAGCGCCAGCAGGTGAAGATTCACCCGAAGGATCAGAGTATTCGTCAGTTCCGTCTCGATCTCGGCGAAAAGGCGCAGACCATCGAGCTGTACCAGCTCACCATTATCAGCCATTTCGGTAAACAGCGCATCTGGCAGCCGGAGGAAATCGCCCGCGCCTTCATACCCAATGCCGATGTAAGTACCATGGCTGTCAAAGGCGACCACCTGCGAATCATTACCAAAGGCGGCGACCCTTATCTGATATCGCCAAAGCTTCCTCCCTATGAGAACATTGGCATTTCCTGGCTGCTGCCACTGACTTTTGCCGCCCTGACCTTTGTTTATTTGCCGGATATGGCCGAGACTTTACGACGGCTGCCGGTTTTTGCCGACCTGCGCGACAAGGGCAATCCCGACAATATCGCGGCGCTTGACGGTGTGCGTGGCCTGGCGGCGCTGGCGGTATTGGCCCAGCATACCGGTGTTCTGCCCGGCATCGGCTCCTTCGGTGTTTACCTCTTTTTCGCCCTCAGCGGTTTTCTACTGGCCAGGCCCTTTTGCCGACAGCCGGAACGGGCCGCCGATTCCGCCTATATGCGCCGCTACATCCTGCGGCGGCTGAAACGCATCCTGCCGATGTACTATCTCTTTATCACCGTCACCGTGCTGCTGCATGGCAACTACGGCGCCGCCTTGCGCCATTATCTTTTTCTTCAGGGTGACGGCCATCTGTGGACGCTGCCGCAGGAGATGTTTTTCTACGCCATTCTGCCGCTGGTGGTGCTGGGGATGCTGGCGCTGAAAGACCTGCCGAAAATCTTCACCCTCTTTTTTCTGCTGGCCCTGATTATGGTTGCCGCCAGCCACTGGGGCACGCATATCGTCAATTTTTACGGCTATGGCACATCCCTGCCCAGCCGCGTTGGGATATTTCTGGCCGGGATGTTTTTTGCCTGCTGCTACGATGGAATTCCCTGGAAAGAAGAAAGGCGGATGCCGGGAAATATCGGAGCCGCCCTAGCTCTGGCCTTGCTAATAGCATTAGTCGTACTATCCGCTAAACTGATCCCAGTAATAAAAACCATCAACTTTCTCACCTGGCCGGCCAGCTATGGTTTTCTCTGCGGCCTGCTGATTTTCCTGGCCGCTCTTTCCTCTGGAAGCATGGCTGACCGTTTACTGGCCAATCCGCTGCTGCGCTGGATCGGCATAGTGGGTTTCAGCTTCTATCTCGTCCATCCCTTGATGCTCGATATGGTCAAGGGCATGGCACTGGTTTGGCCGGTGCCGCTCACCAGTTGCAGCAAATTTTTCCTCACCGGCATTGCCACGCTGGTGGTTTCCTCGTTCACTTACAGTTTCGTCGAGCGCCCCTTCATCCACCAGAAGCGCTGAGCGAAGCAAACGGCGCTGAAAAGAACAAAGAGCATTGGCTCTTCAACGCACGGCGGCGCAGACATCGAAGGTGCCTTTGTGAAAGGTCTTGTCCGGTGTTATCGGATAATTACCGTCAAAGCAGGCCAGGCAGAAATCTTCTTTTTTCAAGCCTGTGGCTTCAACCAGGCCGTCGAGACTGAGGTAGTGCAGCGAATCGAGATCCATATATGCCGCGATTTCGGCGACGCTCTTTTCGGCGGCGATCAGTTGCGACGATGACGGAAAATCTATGCCATAATAGCAGGGGAAACGGGTTGGCGGGCAACTGACGACCATATGAATTTCTTTGGCGCCGGCGTCGCGCAGGGACTGGACCCGGCTTTTGCCGGTAGTGCCGCGGACGATTGAATCCTCGACAATAATCACCCGTTTGTTTTTCAGGAGCGAGCGCACCGGGTTGAGTTTGACCCGGACATGGAAATCGCGCATGGATTGTGTCGGCTGGATGAACGTCCGCCCGACGTAGTGGTTGCGGATCATCCCCATTTCGAGTGGGATGCCCGACGCCTGCGAGTAGCCGATGGCGGCGTAGTTGCCGGAATCGGGGAAGGGCATGACGAAATCGGCGTCGATTTTCGCCTCTCGTGCCAGAATTTCTCCCATCCGTTTGCGGGTTGAATAGACGTTGATGCCGAAAATATCCGAATCCGGACGGGCGAAATAGACCTGTTCGAAGATGCAGAAGTGGCTGTTCTGTTGCGGCCATGGAAAGAGCGAACGCGGCTCTTCGCCGCCCTCGAAGATTACCACTTCGCCGGGCGCCACCTCGCGCAGATACTGGCCGCCGACCAGGTCGATGGCGCAGGTCTCGGAGGCGACAATGAAACCGCCGTTAGGCAGTCTGCCGATGCACAGCGGGCGAAAACCGTGCGGGTCGCGCACGGCGATGATTTTGCCGGCAATCAGCATCAGCGCCGAATAGGCGCCTTCTAAAGCGGTGAATGTCTTGATGAGCGCCTGGTCCATTTCTTTAGCCGAATTCCTCGCCATCAAATGCAGTATAATTTCGCTGTCCATGGTGGTTTGGAAGATCGAGCCCCGCTCTTCCAACTCTCGTCTGAGCGCGATGCTGTTGACCAGGTTGCCGTTGTGGGCCACCGACAGCAGGTGCTCCTTGTGGGTGACGACCAGCGGCTGGGTGTTGACGGCGGCCGAGTTGCCGGTGGTTGAATAGCGGACATGGCCAATGGCCATGTCACCGGGCAGATCCCGTAAGGTGGTTTCGGAAAAGACCTCCGGCACCAGGCCCATCGCCTTGTGCAGATGCGCCGTTTGACCATCCCAAGTGGCGATACCAGCGCTTTCCTGGCCCCGGTGCTGCAAAGCGAAGAGACCGAAATAGGCCAGTTTGGCCGCGTCTTTATGATGATAAATCCCACACAGGCCGCATTCATGGCGCGGCTTACCGGTATCGTCCCAAGACATGGAAGTTGTCTCCGTTGGTCACAAAAAGGGCCGTGGCCCCAAAGCGAAAAGAGGCATAAAAACGCGCTTCATACCCTGTTCGCGGAAAAACACACCATAAACGCGGTCTGCTCGCGGCACAACCGCTTTCGCCCTCAATCTTTATTAATAATGGCTATGGCAAAAAGCAGCCGGGTTAATTCCACCAGATCATCAAGGCGCAGGCGCTCGCCGGTGGTATGCACCAGATCCATGCCGGTGGCGACAATCGCCGTTGGCAGCCCCTTGGCGTTAAGGATATTGGCGTCGCTGCCGCCGCCGGCGACGATGAATTCCAGGGTTTTGTCAAGTGCCCGTCCAGCGGCCTGGACGCGGCGCAGCACCGGTGCGTCTTCGGCCAGGCGCATAGCCGGATATTCGGCCATGCAATGGATGGCCACTGTTGGCTGTTTCGGGGCGTTTTCGATTATTGTTTCCGGCCAGGTGGCGGCGGTCTCATAAAAGACCTTTTCGATTTCATCGCTGTAACGCCGTAATTTTTCCGGATTGTGGCTGCGAACTTCGCCGTCAATGACCACCCGTTCCGGCACGATGTTGGTGGCGACACCGCCTGTGATCAGGCCGAAATTGGCCGTCGATTCGGCGTCAAGGCGCCCCAGTTTGATCTGGCTGATAGCTTTCGCCGCCACGGCGATGGCGTTGATGCCCATCTCCGGCTGCAAACCGGCGTGCGCCGAAGCGCCCGTGATCTCGATGGAAAACTTGTTGGCCGCCGGCGCGCCGACAATAACACGATCGATGCCGGAGGAATCGAGGGCGTAGCCGTATTTACCACGCACTTTTTTCGCATCGAAAAATTTGGCGCCCAAAAGACCGGTTTCTTCGCAGGTGGTGATGAGAATTTCAATGCCGGGATGGCTGGCCCCGGTTTCTTGCAGGAGACGTATGGTTTCAATGATGGCGGCGATACCGGATTTGTCGTCACCGCCCAAAATGGTATCACCCTCGCTGGTGAACAGATCGTTTTCGCGCCGCACCCTGACGTCTTCTCCTGGTTGTACCGTATCCATGTGGCAGGAAAAGAAAAAACCGTCTCGTCCTGGCTGGTTGCCCTGGAAACGGATAATCAGATTACCGCTGTCCGAGCCGGTTTCCGCCGCCGAACCGTCTTCTTCAACGCTGGCCGCGCCCAATTCGCGGAACAATTTTTTCAGATGATCGGCGATGGCCCGTTCATGGCCCGATGGGCTGGCAATTTCGCACAGGGCAATAAATGTCTCGGCCAGGCGCTCGCGGTTGATGCTGATGTCCATAATTTAATCCTCGCGGTAAAGAAGCGCCACAGCGTGACAGGCAATACCCTCGCCGCGCCCGCAGAATCCCATCTTTTCCGTGGTGGTCGCCTTGATGTTAATGTCATTGGTCGGACAGGCGCAGGCTGCGGCCAGCGTCTCGCTCATCGCCCCCATAAAGGGAGCGAGCTTTGGCGCTTGGCAAACAATCGTTATATCGGCATTGNNGCCTTGTTTGCCCGCCATGGCCATGACTTTTTTTAAAAGAACAATCGAGCGGATGCCTTTGAATTCGGCGCTCGTATCGGGAAATTGGCGGCCAATGTCGCCTAAGCCCAAGGCGCCAAGGATGGCATCGCAGAGGGCATGGGTGGCGGCGTCGGCGTCGGAATGCCCGGCCAATCCCATGGTGTGGGGAATGGTCACTCCGGCCAAAATCAAGGCGCGGTCTGCCGTGAATCGGTGGGCGTCGTAGCCATGACCGAGACGCGGCGGATGGAAACTTTGCGGCGCCAGCAGTTTTTCCGCCAAAGCCAGATCCTCCGCATGGGTGATTTTGATGTTGGCGCGTTCGCTTTCAACCAAGGTCACCGGCAGGCCGGCCATTTCCAAAAGCGCGGCCTCGTCGGTGACATCTTCGTGGCCGAAGCGGGTAAAGGCCTCCAGCAGCAGATTAAGCCGCGCCGTTTGCGGTGTTTGCGCCTGCCACAAGCTGTCGCGGCTGACGGTAGTGACGATGCGCGTGTTGGTGTCCTGGCGCTTCAAGGTATCCTGAACGGGAATCGCGGCAATGGCGGCGCCATCTTCGCGGGCAACCTTGATGCAGCGGTCAATTAACGCCCGCGTCACCAGGGGTCTTGCGCCATCGTGAACGAGGACGATTTCCGTATCAGCATCAAGTGCCTTCAGCCCGGCCAACACAGAATCCTGACGGCGTTTACCACCCGGAACAAATGAAAGGCGTGGTGACGTCAGACCATAGCCGGCGCAAAGGGCCTTGGTTTCATCGAGCCGCGCCGCCTGTGTTACGACGACGACGCGGGAAATTTCCGCATGATCGAGGAATGGGCGCAGGCTGCGGATTAAAACCGGCGAACCAGCGAGCAAGGCATACTGTTTGGGAATGGACATTCCCATGCGGCTGCCGGAACCGGCGGCGACAATGACGGCGGCGGTGGTCATGGGGAGAAAAAAAAAGCGGGAGTGGGTTGTAAGCCGGATTCTGTACTCATGCGAGCCGTGATCATTTAACTGGGACGTCAGTCGCCCGGCGTCTCGTGCAACCTACCCGAAGACATCGGACGGGCCGCCCTCAAACGTCTTCTTATTTGGTCTTGCTCCGGATGGGGCTTGCCGTGCCCCGACTGTCGCCAGCCGGGCGGTGCGCTCTTACCGCACCGTTTCACCCTTACCCGCCAGGGAACTGGCGGGCGGTTTGTTTTCTGTGGCGCTTTCCCCCGGTCGCCCGGCGTTCGTGTTACGAACCATCCCGCCCTGTGGAGTCCGGACTTTCCTCTCCGCTCTTTGCCAGCGAAGCGATCACGCGCCCACTCCCGCCGGGCGGAAGTGTACCGGCGATGGCCGGACGGCGCCAGCGAAATCAGGCGCCATCAAGTTTCTTGCGGTGGCTGGTAGTAGACGATGCGCTGGCAACTGGGGCATTCGTGGATGCTGTCGCCGCGCAACAGCAGGTTGTACTGTTGCGGTGGCAATTTCATGTGACATCCCTGGCATACTTCCCGTTCGACATTGGCGATGGCGATGCCGTGACGGCGTTTGCGCAGCATTTCGTATTTGCGCAAAAGGGCGGCGTCGATCTGGGTTGCTTCCTGCCCGCGCCGGGCCAGCTTGACTTTTTTCACGGAGGCGATTTCGGCGACTAAGCGCTGTACCCGTTCACTTTCCTCGGTGACCAGCGTGGTTTCACCGGCGATGAGGTTTTTTTCCTCGCCGATGCGGATGGACATGGTGTCAATCTCCTGCATGATTGACAGGATGTGTTCTTCATTTTCTTTGACCACCTTCTTGGCCTCCTCGATTTCTTTGAGGATGGCCTGCTGCTCGCGGCTGGTCTGTACCCGCATCATCTTGGCCTGTCGGTCGCGCACTTGATCCTGCTTGTCGGCCATGTTCCCTTCAAGAAGCTTTTTCTCCTTCTCCTTGTCTTTGATGGCGGCGGCGAGTTCACCGACGGCTTCTTCCCGGCTGGCGATGTCCTGTTGGCGCTGGGCCAAAGCCTCCTCCTCGGTGCGGATACTGCTATCGATTTTGTCGAGTTCCAGATCGAGTTTTTGAAGTTGCACCAGTTGTGCGATATGTTTATTCACATTCTCCTCCTTGTGATGTGGGGTTTGAGGCTGGGCAGCCCACCAGATTGAACGGTGGTTGTTCGGTTTCGGTGCGATGGATGACAAGGCCGCTTAGGCCCCGCAACCAGCTGGCAAGAAGATCCACAGCCAGACGTTCGGTGCCGTAATGGCCGCCGTCGATAAGGCAAAAGCCGCTCTCCCGTGCCCATACAGCGGTGTTGTGCTTGATTTCGCCGGACAGGTAAACCTCGGCGCCAAGCCGGCAAGCTAAAGGCGCGAATTCTGAGCCGCTGCCACCACAGACGGCGGCGGTGGTGATGGCCTCCGGCAACTTGCCCGCGACGGATAGCGCCGGGTTGGCGGTGGCGACCGCAGCCCGCCGTAGAAATTCTTTGGCGGGAACAGGTTGGCTGAACGAGCCAATGCGGCCCAGGCCGGTTTTTACATGGCCGGATATCGCCTGTAGCGGTTGTGTCTCGCTCAAGCCAAGCGCTTGCGCCAGGGCGTCGCTGACGCCGCCTTGGGCGCTGTCAAGATTGGTGTGGCAGGCGATGAGGGTGATGCCACGCACCAAGGCCAAACGCAGGATTTTACCGATGGGTTCGGCCAGGTCGATGCGGGAAAGCGCTTTGAAAATCGGTGGATGATGGCTGACGATAGCCTGACAATCTTTGCCGATGGCCTCGTCGATGGTGCCGAGCGTCACATCAAGGCAGACGAGAACATTTTTAACCTTGCCATTACCGTCGCCGACGATGAGGCCGACGTTGTCCCAGGCTTCCGCCAGTTCCGGCGGCGCCAGACGATGAAGATGCTCAAGCAGATGGCGGACGAGGAGGCTCATTGTTGAACAGGCTGAAAATACAAATAAAAAAAGGTACAGTCATCTGTGACTGTACCTTTCGTGAAAACGTGGCGCACAACCGCGCCGCGTTGGCATGTCTGAAAAATCTGTGTGAGAAATGAAAACGGCTTCAAAACAGCGCGGCCTTCGAGGCGGTAGGGGTGTGCGTTTGCGCCATGGCTATAACTGGTGGGCGCAGCAGGGGGCGAACCTGCGACCGACCGGTTATGAGCCGGTGGCTCTACCAACTGAGCTATACGCCCTTACTCTGACGAATTTTATATTAGAATGCTCACTCCCGGAAAAGTCAATGGGAAAAATCGAAAATTCCGATGCCGCACCGGAACGGAAAAGTTGCTGAAAGACATTATCTTTTCCTTGCGATTTTCTCTGAGAATCATTATCAAACGAAGAAATCCGAACGTGTGACGCCCGGCACCCACGCTTGTCAAGATACCAGCGGTACTGTATGATGCCTGAAATTTGGCAAACGCGAAAAAATGAAAATTTTAGGCGGCACGTGACCGCTGACTGTTTTTGAAACCAATTTTCTTTATGGAGAGCACTAATGGCTACTTGCGAAATTGCCAAAGGGGTGTATTGGGTTGGCGCGATTGACTGGGATGTCCGTAGCTTTCACGGCTATTCCACCAATCGGGGCACGACCTACAATGCCTATTTAATAGTTGATGAAAAAGTTACCCTTATCGATTGTGTCAAGGCGCCGTTTTTCGACGAGCAGGTGCGCCGCATAAAGGAGATCATCGACCCAGCAAAGATTGATTATCTCATCGTCAATCACGTCGAGATGGATCATTCCGGTGGCCTGCCAAGGATGATGGAGCTGATCAAACCGGAGAAACTGTTCTGCTCGCCGATGGGCCAAAAGGCCATCATTGATCATTTCCACCGTGAGGATTGGCCGTTTGCCGTGGTGAAGACCGGTGACGACCTCTCTTTGGGTCAGCGCAGGGTGCAGTTTCTCGAAACCCGGATGCTGCACTGGCCGGATTCGATGTTCACCTACCTGCAAGACGAAAAGATTCTTTTTTCGAGCGACGCCTTCGGCGAGCACTACGCTTCGAGCGAGCGTTTCGATGATCAGGTTAATCTGCCGGTGGTTATGGAGCATTGCGCCAAATACTACGCCAACATCCTCTATCCTTATTCGCCGCTGGTGCAGAAGCTGTTGCAAACCGTCGCCAGCCTGAAACTCGACATTAAAATGATTGCCCCGGATCATGGCATCATCTGGCGTGACAAGCTGAACACCATCATCGAAGCTTACGATGCCTGGAGTTCCGGCAAATGCGCCGACAAAGCCCTGGTCATCTTTAACACCATGTGGCACTCGACCGAGAAAATGGCCCAGGCGGTAATGCGGGGGCTGGAGGATACGGGTGTGCCGACGGAGCTGCTCAATCTCGATGCCTGTCACCGCAGCGATGTCATGACCGAAATCCTGCGCGCCAAAGGCGTGGTGCTTGGCAGTTCGACCATCAACAATGGCCTGTTGCCGGAAATGGCCGGTTTCATCTCGTATATGAAGGGGTTGAAACCCTTTGATAAAATTGGCGCCACCTTCGGCTCTTTTGGCTGGAGTGGTGAGGCGGTCGGGCTTTTAACCCAGGCGATGACCGACCTGCATTTCACCCTGGTTGACGATTCAAGTATCAAACACAAGTATGTCCCCACCCAACAGGCGCTCGACCAGTGCGCTGCCTTGGGAAAACGGGTTGGCGAGGCGATAAACAACCACTGACGATTTTCTTATACCCCGGATGGAATCATGATATTTCCATATACCTTGTTGGTGTCCGGCAATGATTATGAAACCTGCTGCCAGCAGGCCTGTGACTTCCTGAAGAAAAACAAAGTGCTCGACTACGAGCGCGTGGAAGTTATCAAAGCGGAAAGCTGTTCCGGCGCCGATGCGAATTTTTGCCGCCGCATGAACGCTTCGATTAAAAAGCATCGTGAGAATATCACCTTCCTGGTCAACGAATTGAACCAGATGGGCTTCCATTCGGTGGAAGACCTCCAGAATATGGAGCAGGGTTATCCCAGCAAGGTGCTCCATATTCTCGGCCACCTGCTTGATGGCTATGTCTGTGTCGATTCCCGTTTTTACAACCTGGTTGACTACAGCCATCAAGTACCGTCGGCCACCATCGCCAATATCAAGAGGCTGCCGAAACAATACTGGCTGATACGGGTCAACGGCCACCGGGCTTCCGAGCAAGAGCCGTCGCTGCAGCACTAAGCCCGCTGCTCATCGCTACCCACCGGCTCCTGATATCCCGGGTATTTTTTTTATGCAAGACGATTACCGGGATGAGCCGAGGGAGCGATTCGCGCCGCTTACCGCTACCGATTACGCCCGTTTCTATGATCTGGAAATGGCCGATTATGACGAAGACGCCGCCTTTTACCATAATTTTCTTGCTGGTAACGAGGCGGTGCTCGAAGTTGGCTGTGGCTGCGGGCGGCTGGGATGGCGGTTGGCGGCCATGGGGCACCAGGTTATTGGCATTGATAATTCTTTGCCTATGCTGCGGCAAACCAGCAATCAGGCTCGGCCCGGCTTTACCGCCATTGCCATGGATATGCGGCGGCTGGCCTTCGGCAAATGTTTTTCCGTGGTCATCATCGCCCACAACACCTTGAATCTTCTGGATAGTGAGGCGGAAATCCGGCAAACGCTCGCCGCTTGCCGCGTGGCGCTTGTGGCCGGTGGCCGTTTGTTGTTGCATCTCTTGCTGCCGGAAACGCCTACGCCCTCTGAAAGACATATGCAGTTCAGGATGATGCCCTTGCCGCAAGGCGGCCAGCTGCTCAAAGAAATTATCCGCCATTATGCCTCGGATGGCGATACCATGCTGTTGACCGAGCGCTACAAATACCGCCCCAGCGCTGGCCGGGCCGCTTTCCGTAATTACCAGCATCGCATGACGCTGCTTGCCTGGTCACCTGAGCGCTGGCGGCACCTGTTTGCCGAAACCGGCTGGCGCATCCGTTTTTTCTCGGTCGATGAGCCGCGGCGTTTTCCGTTTGCCACTGGCCGGGCGCTCTTGGTGGTGCTGGAGAAGCACTGAACCGAGATGACTTCCACGCCATGAACAGCAAAAATACAATCATCACTTTTCCCGGTGGGCGCTGCCTGTTCGCGGGCCGCGATGGCGGTGTAAGCGATGGCCTGTATGACTCGCTGAATGCTGGCCTGCATGTCGGTGACCAGGAAGCGGCGGTCATGGAAAATCGACGACGCCTGAAAGGCTGGCTGGGAGCGGTGCGGCTCTTATCGGCGCGGCAGACGCACGGCGCGAATATTTTCAGCCTGACTGGGCCGCTGCCCCATGACCAGGAAGTTGCCGACTGTGACGCCTTGATCACCGATCAGCCTGGCGTCGCTCTGATGATTCAGCACGCCGATTGCCAGGCCGTGCTGCTCTATGATGCAAGACGCCGCGTCATTGCCGCTGTCCATAACGGCTGGCGCGGTAGTGTCGCCGGCATTTTGGCTCAGGTGATAACACGGCTGGCCGATGATTGGCATTGCCAGCCCGAAGACCTGCGGGCGGCGGTCAGCCCGTCGCTTGGCCCTTGCTGTGGCGAATTCATCGGTTACCGCCAGTATCTGCCGCCAGAATTTCAGCGCTTCATGCCGCGAGAAAACCATGTCGATTTCTGGCGTGTTACGCGCTGGCAATTGACCGAAGCTGGTTTGCGTGGCGAGCACATCCGCCTGCCCAGCATCTGCACGCGCTGCGGCAGCGATTATTTTTCGTACCGGCGGTCGACGGCGGCGGGTTTGGCCGCAACCGGGCGCAACGCCTCGCTGATCATGCTGATAGATTGACTTTCCCCGATTTTGGGAAAACTCATCGTTTTTTACCAGTGTCGAGCAACGCCCGCCGCAGCCAGTCCAGCCAAGCCGCCATGCCGTCGCCGGTTTTCGCGGATAATTCTATAACTTCTATCGCCGGATTGTGACTCTGCGCTCCCGCTGTGGCTTCCTCTGGCGAGAAGTCAAAGTGCGGCAGCAGGTCGGTTTTGGTGATGAGAAAGAGCTGTGAGCTGACGAAGGAGGCCGGATATTTTGCCGGTTTGTCCGGGCCTTCCGGCACCGAGACCAGCACGACGCGCCGATGCTCGCCGAGATCGAAGCTGGCCGGGCAGACCAGGTTACCGACATTTTCGATGAAGAGAATGTCCGGCACATCGTCGCCGGTTTCGGCCAGGAGTTCCTGAAAACCTCGTCCGACCATGGCAGCGTCAAGATGACAGGCTCCGCCGGTGGTCAGTTGCACCACGGGCGCTCCCTGGGCGCGGATGCGTTCGGCGTCGCGGGCGGTTTCGATGTCGCCCTCAATGACGCCCAGGCGCAATTCCCCGGCCAGCGCTTTGATCGTCGCTTCCAGCAACGCGGTTTTGCCGGAGCCAGGGCTTGAAATCAGATTGATAGTCAGGATGTGTTCGGTGTCGAAGCGGGCGCGGTTGGCGGCGGCATGAATGTCGTTGGCGGCAAACAGGCTGGTCTCNNCTGATGACGGTCACAGGTTTATTCATGCTTCTTCCTCCAGTTCCACCTGTTGCAAAATAAGATCGCTGTCACCGCCACCGGCTTGGGGCACCGATAGCGTTTCGATTTCTAAAAGCGAACCGGCGTAGCACGGATTGTTTGCGGTCAGGGCCTGATAGCTGAACCGCAAAGAATCGGCGCAAACTCCGGAAAATGGCCCGGCCAGGAGTTTCACCCGCGTCAGCCGCTTGGCCCCATGTTTGTCGAGCAGGGCGTTGAGCTGCTCGATGAGAGCGGTCATCAGAGAGAGTTCGTGCATTTTTTATATTGGGGGCGGAAAATTGATAGCGCATATTCCCAGCGGGAAAGTTGTTTATTCTTGCCACAAGGCTGTGATACTACAACGAAACCGTGGTGGAAGCCAGGGAAGAGGCGGGTCAAAAATCCGGATAACGACGCATATCGTATCGTTACGGTGCGCCACTTTCGTAATATACCGCGCTCAAAGGTAAAATTGCCTCCCTCAGAAAACGTCAAACGCATGAATGCCGGTTGCGCCGTATGCCGCTGGGTTTTTTTCAGATTTCCGGCGCATGAAATCTGTGATATAGGTATTGGAATATGTCGAATCACGTAATGCCAAATACTAAGCAGGCATACACAAACAATCAGGAGGTAATACCATGCTTCGGGCGCACACAACCGCCATTATCCTTGTTTTGATGGCAACTTTAGGACTTTCTGGCTGTTTCTTTGATAATCGTCAGGGGTCTTCACCGTATGGAGACAGCTACTATGAGAACTATTCCACCTATAGGCAAGTTCAGTGGGATCGCTACGGCAACCAACGCAGACAGATGATGGAACGTGAACGTTTGGCGTCACAAAAGGATCGTGCGCGGCTGGCGCGCGAACGTTTGGCTTGGGAAAAGCGGGAAACTGACCGTCTGCGCCGTGAACAGCAGTTGCGCGCGCAGTGGGAACGCGATAAAGCGCGGTATGAGCAACAGCGCTCCAAACAACCGCGTACAGGAACTGTATACCACAATTGGTAGACGTTCTGTTCGCGGCGTCTTATTCCATTTCTATTTTGATAAATCAAACTGTCCGTTTATTAAGGAGATCGGCTATAACGGACAGAGGCAACAGAAGACAGAGAGTGACGAACATCCCTCGTCAGGAAAAAGACGGTTTGTCTGTTCTCTGTCTTCTGTTCTCTGGTATATGACCCCTCAGCAAATACCCTGGGCGATCATCGCTTCCGCCACTTTGCGGAAACCGGCGATGTTGGCGCCCAGCACCAGATTGCCGGGTTGTTTGAATTCCTTGGCCGTGGTTGCGGCATTGTTATAAATATTCGCCATGATCCGCTTGAGCTGTCCATCGACCTGCTCGAAGCTCCAATGCTGCATACTGGCATTCTGGGCCATTTCGAGCTGGCTGGTGGCTACGCCGCCGGCATTGGCCGCTTTGGCCGGACCGTAGGCCAGCTTGGCTTCGAGAATAGCATCCACCGCTTCCAGGGTTGACGGCATGTTGGCGCCTTCGGCAATGCAGGCGCAGCCGTTTTTGATCAGTTCCTTGGCGTCTTCATGATTCAGCTCGTTCTGGGTGGCGCAGGGAAACGCGGCAAAACATGGTATCGACCACACGGCATTGCGACCCGCCGGATACTGCGCCACCGGGATATGTTTGGCTCCCGGGACCAGTTCGGCATAGCGAGTCAGCCTGGCGCGCTCGACTTCTTTGACCTGCTTGAGCACATCGACTTTGATGCCGTCCGGATCATGAATCATTCCCTGTGAATCGGAGACGGTCACCGGCCTGGCGCCCAACTGCCATAGCTTTTCGCAGCAGTAAATAGCAACATTGCCGGAGCCGGATACCGTGCAGATTTTGCCTTCCAGGCCCTGACCGCGGTCTTTCAGCATGTCGTCGGCAAAATAAACCAAGCCATAGCCCGTGGCCTCGGTACGGGCCAGAGAACCGCCGAACAGCAGATTTTTGCCGGTCAGCACGCCTTCGTAGAGCTTGGTCAGATGTTTGTACTGACCGTACATGTAACCAATCTCACGCCCGCCGACGCCGATGTCACCGGCCGGCACGTCGATGGTCGCGCCGATATGGCGGTGCAGTTCGCTCATAAAAGCCTGACAGAAACGCATGACTTCCATGTCCGATTTGCCTTTGGGATCGAAGTCGGCGCCGCCTTTGCCGCCGCCAATAGCCAGCCCGGTCAGGGAATTTTTGAAAATCTGCTCGAAACCGAGAAATTTCAGGAGGCCCATGTTGACGCTGGGGTGAAAACGGAGACCACCTTTGTACGGGCCGAGCGCGGAGTTGAATTGTACCCGAAAACCGCGATTGACCTGAACTTCACCTTTGTCATCGACCCAATCGACCCGGAAGGCGATGACCCGTTCCGGTTCGACCATCCGTTCAAGAATTCTGCACTTCTCGTAACGGGCATCAAGTACCGGTCGCAACGTCGGCAACACCTCACGGATCGCCTGCAGAAATTCCTGGTCACCAGGATACTGGCGGCCAAGCTTATCCAACACATGTTGTACGTAGGCCATAAATGACTCCTTTAAGATGTGAAGGCCGGGCCAAAGGCGCGGTGGTAATGATGGTGCCGGATGTGGCTCCATGCGCGGGCTTTTGGCATGAACCGACCTAAAAGCGGGGGCGGAAAATTAAATGATAGCTCAATCTATGTAAAGCGTTTTTGCAATTTTTCCGGCTGTATTGTCATGGCGGTGCCGGGCGTTCATGCCCTCTCGCCACGTGGGTGGG
>DOMU01000084.1:20542-25031 GCA_003509305.1 Desulfobulbaceae bacterium
GTCAAGCAGATTAAGGCAGGCCGTCGCCTCTTTTTTGATGGCGGCATCGGTTTTCGGTTCTTTTTCCGCCATGCGGAAATTACCACGCGCCTGTCTGAGTTTCCCCTCGTAAAGATGGTATTTCCCGGCCATGAGAAATGCCTCGCCCTGATGGCCGCGGGCGGCGGCGATCTGCCCCAGCGAAAAGTAGGCGGCGGGGTATTCGGGGAAGCGCACGAGCAGTGCGCGAAACTCCTTTTCGGCGGCGTCGAGATCCTTTTGCCGCAAGAGAATCCTGGCCAGGTTCAAGGTCGCGTACATATCGCCGCCGTTGCGTCGGATCGATTCCGTCAGCATGGCGCGGGCCTTATCGAAATTACCGGCGGCGGCCTCGACCACCGCCAGGTCGGTCCGCAAAATCGGTTGGTCGGGATAGGCCGCGATCACCTCGTTTAAGAGGGCGCGGGCGCGGTCATGGTTGCCGTCGTGGCGCTCGATTTCGGCGAGACCGAATTTGGCCATTGCCACCCGCTCGCGGCTGGCCTCGCTATTGGCGATGGTATTGGCAAAGGAGACGCGCAGGCCGTCGGTGTCGTCGCCCGCCGCCCAGACCATGACCCGGTACTTGAAACGAAAGAAGGCGAAGTTGTCGCGGGGTGGCGGCGCCGGATGTTTTTGCTCTAACAGCGCCGAGACATATTCCAGGCGGTTTTCCGGCTCTGGATGGGTTAGGAGGTACTGCGGTAAACGTTCGCTGCGGTAACGGGCAATCCGCCGCATGGTCGTGAGCATCCCACGCATTCCTTCCGGGTCACGGCCCATGGCCGCCATCCACTGGTAACTCTGTAAATCGGCCTCCTGTTCATCCTCGCGGCTGAAATGCAGTTGCGCGCTCTGGCCGGCGGCAAGCGAGCCAGTCAAGACCGCCTGGGAAATGGCGCCGCCACCGCCAAGAAAGAGTCCGGCCAGGGCCATACCGAGGCTGGCCAGTGTCACCACCCGCCCCTTTTCCATGCGCGAGGCCAGATGCCTTTTCTTGACATGGGCGATTTCATGGGCGAGAACCGAGATCAATTCATCCTCGCTCTGCATGGCGCCAATCAGGCCGGAATAGAAAAAGATCAGGCCGGACGGGGCGGCGAAGGCGTTGAACTCGCCACTGTTGATGACAAAAAAGCGGAAATCGAAGAAGCGCACCCCGGAGACACCAAGTACCTCTTCGCCAAGTGAGGTGATGTACTGGGTAATATCCGGGTCGTCGATCAGCGGGAAGGCGCCCCTCACCGTGTAGAGCAGTTTTTCCCCCAGCTCGCGTTCCTCGCCGACGGAAAAAGCCCACGCCGGACGCACCGCCGCCCATGGGGGAATCAGTGCGGCGGCGATAAGGACGACCAGAAGAAAGCGGGCGGTTGTTTTCATAAAGCCTTGGTCTTGAGCCAGGCCACGACGCGGCGCAACCCTTCCTCATGCGTCACCAGCGGCTGATAGCCAAGGTCGCGACGGGCGCGGTCGATGGAAAAATAATGGGATTTAGCCAGTTGTTCGGCGACGAAACGGGTCATCGGCGGTTCGCTCGTTTTCCTGAAAAGCGTGTACAGGCTTTCCAGCGTCGCGCCCAGGCCATAGGCGGCGGCGAAGGGAATTTTCGCGCGTACCGGAGCGATACCAAGACGGGAGAACAGTTCGTTCACCCACGACCACAGCGCCACCGGTTCTCCCTGGCTGATGAAATAGGCCTTTCCCGTGGCCGCGCCATCGGCGGCAAGGTTGTCCGCCGCCAGCAGGTGGGCGTAAGCAACATTGTCAATATAGGAAATATCGACGAGATTTTCACCGTCGCCGACGATTTTCAACTTTCCTCGCCGCCCGCGTTCAACCAGACGTGGCAAGAGGTGTGGGTCGCCCGGCCCCCAGACCAGATGCGGGCGGATGGCGCAGGTTCTCAGATGCTTGTCATTTGCCGCCAGCACCATCTTTTCGGCAATGGCCTTACTCTTGGCGTAGTGGCAGAGAAAATGCCGGGCATAAGGCAGGCTTTCATCAGCGCCGCGAATATCGTCGCGGTCAAAGACCACTGACGGCGTTGAAGTATAAACAAGATTTTTCACGCCACATTGACGGCAGGCGGCAAGGACATTGGCCGTGCCGTCAATATTGCTCTTTTGGTAGTCGCGCCAGGCGCCCCAGACGCCGGCGATAGCGGCGGCGTGCACCACCGTATCGACGCCGGTGAAGGCGGCAATGAGCGCCTGACGGTCGCCGATGTCGGCCTGAATCTGCCGCAGGCTCAGCTTGGCTAAATCCGGCGAAAAGCGCCGTGACAGCGAAACGCATTCAAAGCCGCGCTCGTCAGCCATCCGCAAAATGGCGCCGCCGACAAAACCGGCGCCGCCGGTGACGAGAATCGTTTTCATTGCTCCAACTCCCGTGCCGCCCAGATTGTCAGTTTTTCCCGGAATATCTTGGCGTTGTGGCGAATGTCGACCGGGAAATTGTCGTGGACGAGAAAGGTATTTATCATCCTCGTCACCGGGCTTTTCGCCGCCAGTTCGGCCACTTCCGCGAGCAGACGCTTTTGGTCACCCTGAAAACCCTGGACCGGCTCAACAATAATCACCGGTTTTTGCCAGTCATCCGCCGGGATGCCGACCAAAGCCGAGCGGGCGACATCGCGGTGGCGGTTGATGATCGCCTCGCAGCAAACCGTATACAAGGTTTTACCCGCGCTGACGCGCACCCGATGCGCCCGGCGGCCACAGTACCACAGCCGGCCTTCCGCATCCTGATAGCCAACATCGCCGATACGATGCCAGAAGCTGTCGCCGTCGGCAATTTTCGCGGCGGCGGTCTCGGCCTCGTCACCAATGTACGAGCGGGTCACCACCGGGCCGGAGACGATGATTTCACCGGTTTCGCCCGCTGACACCGTTTGCGCCTGGGTAATATCGGCAATTGGCGCGTCGGAAATGGCAATGACGTGGGCTTTGATGCCAGGCAGCGTGCGGCCAACACAAATTCCCTGCCCGGCTTGACTCAATGGCCAGGTTTCGGCCAGGATTTCGCGGGATTCGAGCGAGATGACCGGCAGACATTCAGTGGCGCCGTAGGGTGTATGAATTTCGGCATCGTCAGGCAGCACGCGGCGCAGAGCGGCCAGCAAATCGCCATAAACCGGGGCTCCGGCCACCAGAATTTTCTTCAGGCCGGAGAGGATAATGCCATTGTCCTGGCAGTATTTCGCCACTACCCGCCACAGGGCCGGTGAGGCGAAGGAGTAGGTGACGGCGTGGCTGGAAAGCGACTCGACAAAGCGTTCCGGGTCAACCTTCGCCGGACGTGTCGGATCCATGTCCGGGATGACCGCCGTTGCCCCCAAGGCCACGGAAAATAGAGCAAACAGTGGGAAACCCGGNNTCGTTTTCGCCGATGCGGTAGTAATCGCGGATCATTGCCAGTTGGGTGGCAAAAATCCGGTGCGAATAGGCGACGCCCTTCGGCGGTCCGGTCGAGCCGGTGGTGAAAATGATCGCCGCCAGATCCTCGTCCGCGGCCTGATAACAGGAAAATTCCGCCGCAAGCCGTGCCGCCCGCGCCAGGTTTTCGCCGCCGAGGCCGCAGGAAAATCCCAGCGTAAAACGTTTTTTCACGCTACGGAAGGCCCGGGGAAACAGGCGGCTGAACCAGTGCGCCTGGGCAATGCCGATCAGGGCCTGTGGCTCAACCTTGGCCAGCGAGCGCAGCAGGTTTTTATAGCCCATGCCGGGATCGATCAGGATTACCACCGTCCCAATCATAAACAGGGCGAAGGTGAGGCAGACGAAATCAGCGCCGGGTCTGACCATGAGCATCACCCGTTGCCCGGGCGTGATACCGGCATCGGCGAGGAAACGGGCGGAGCGCAGACTCTGGTCGCGGATATCGGCAAAGGTGAAGCGCCGCCCGCTCTTCGCTTCAATGATGGCGACAGCGCCGGGTTTTCGCGCCGCAACCGATAAAAGCGCCGTCGCGATATTGCCGTTCACCGCGCTGAATCCTCTTGTAAAAAGCGAGCTATCATCGGGATCGCCTCCTCCGGGGCGTCTTCGAGCAGATAATGTCCGGCGTCGCCGAGCATATGGCTTTCCGCCGTGGGAAAGCGTTTGCGCCATTCATCAAGAAAACGCCAATCGAAGCAGAAATCCCGCCCGCCCCAGACAAAAAGCATCGGCGTTTGTCGCAGGCTGGGCAGGAGGCTATCGATTTCTTTCAGCAACTGATAGCTGGGGTGATTCGGCGACATCGGAATGTCCTCGACAAAACGCGCGATGCCAACCCGGTTCGCCCAGGAATCGTAGGGCGATTCCAGCGCGTGGCGTGCCGGTAGCGGCATCGGCCTGACCGTTGCCATCACGCGCGCCGCCACGACAAAAAGATTCAGCCGCCGGACGAGAAATTCGCCAATCAGCGGCAGGCGGCAGAGGGCGATGCGCCTCGACAGGCGGGAAAAGGGAAAAGCGGCGGTATTCATCAG
>DOMU01000009.1:0-251 GCA_003509305.1 Desulfobulbaceae bacterium
GCGCCCAGGAAATCGCCGCCAAAACGGCGCCGCCTCCGCCGCCGCAGCGGACATTGCCGGGCGTTGAAGAAGAGAACGGGGACAATGGCGCGGGCGACAAACCGCTTGAATAAGTATCCAAATATCCACGAAAGGTGGAAACTCTTTTATAAGATAAAACACATAGGAACAGGCAACGAATGTACAACAGAATTCTTGAAGCCATCGGCAATACGCCGATGGTCAGAATCAACAGGATGAATCCCAATCCA
>DOMU01000009.1:258-3857 GCA_003509305.1 Desulfobulbaceae bacterium
ATCAAAGACCGTATCGCGCTGAAAATGATCGAGCAGGCGGAAAGCGAAGGAGCGCTGGTCAAGGACAAAATTATCATCGAGGCTACTTCCGGCAATACCGGCATCGGCCTGGCCATGATCGGTGTTTTGAAAGGCTACCGCGTGCAGATCGTTATGTGCGCCGCCGTATCGGAGGAACGCCAGAAAATGATCAAAGCCTTCGGCGGGGAAATTATTCTGACCGTCGCTGAGCATGGCACCGACGGTGCCATCATCAGAACGAAAGAACTTGTGCGTGGCAATCCGGATCGTTATTTTTATCCCAACCAGTTTTCCAACGTATATAACAAACTGGCGCATTATACCACCACCGCCGAGGAGATATGGAACCAAACCGATGGCCGGATTACACATATTGTCTCGGCGCTTGGCACCTCCGGGACGATCATGGGTGTCGGCATGGGTCTCAAAGAAAAAAATCCGGCAATAAAAATCATTGAGGCCCAACCGGTACGAGGACACTACATTCAGGGCCTGAAAAATATGGAGGAGGCGATTGTTCCGGAAATATATGACCCTTCACAAATCAGTGAACATGTCATGATAGACAGCGAAGACGCCTTTGCCATGGCGCGAAGAATCGTCTTGGAAGAGGGTATTTTTGTTGGCATGAGCAGCGGTGCGGCTATGCTGGCGGCGCTTCACGTCACCCAGAAAATCGACGCCGGCGTGGTGGTTGTTATTTTCCCGGACCGAGGTGAAAAATACCTGAGTACCGGTTTGTTTCAGGTTTGACATGAGATTGGCGGATAATTTCCCCTATGCGGGAGAAGGCGTTTTCCTGCCCATCTTGTTTCATCTTTATCAATTCTTTTTCTGGAATTTTTACCGTGAGGCGGTATAGTACGCCTCTATCGTGGCAGGTTCCTCGTGTTAGAGGAGCTTTGGTCAACTACACCAATCCGGAGGAAGTCATGAAAAGAACCGCCCGTTTGCTGCTCGCCTGTCTGATGTTCGCTTTGTTATCCGCCTCCCACAGCGCTTTCGCCGCCAATATGCTTGACGCCGCCAAGGTTGTGGCCGGTCAGACTGGTGTTCGTGAGAAGGTTGCCCAGATGCTCAACCTGAACTCCGCTTCCGCCGATCAGCTCACCCAGCTCCCTGATATCGGCCCTAAAACCGCTAAAGCCATCGTCGACAAAAGAACCGAGCTTGGCGGCAAGTTCAGCTCCATCGACCAGCTCCTCGACATCAAAGGCATTGGCGCTAAAACTCTCGAAAAAATCAAACCCTTCCTTTCCCTGTAATTTACGCCAGGTATTCTCCCGCCCGCTGACCGGAAACTCCCCGGTCAGCGGGTAACCCTTCGCCGGCCAGTTGTTGGCGAAAGCTTCGTAATTCCATTTTTCATTGCAGGATGCACTCATCCTTCCTGTGGCTTTTTGTGCTCCCCCTGTTGGTCACGCCAATATCCCCACTGAGACGAGGACTGGTTGAATGCCGCCGGACGGAGTCAGGANNAAATAGAAATGGAATAACTTACGGACAGAGGTGAGCGAACCGGAAAAACGCATGAACTCAGGTGGTCAATGGCGGGGTTTCTTGACTCGTTCAACAATTTTCCGGTAGTAGTTATCCTGACTGACAATGGTGTTTTGACGCTGGCGGTTGATGTCGAGTTTCATCAAAAGGAAATTGAGTTTTTCCATCTGTTTCAGGCGGACGCCTTCGTCGGTTTCGTGATCAAGCAGATCCTGCAAGCGGTTGATGTCTTTGCGCAGATCGAGTTCTGGTGGCGTAAAACCGGAGTTTTTCAACAGCGTATAGGCCATGCGCAGCTCTTCAGGCACGTTTGGGGCGTCCGCCGGTAAGGCTTTGTTTTTCCAGCGCGGTGAATTCAACTCCAGCCCTTCGGCCAGGGCCTGGTTAATCTTCTGTTCGGCCAGCGTCAAAAGAATGTCCATCACTCTTGCCGCGCCTGCGAGTACAGTTGCAGGCTTTTCAGTATGTTGAGGGCGGTCTGCAACTGGTTGTCGTTTTTAAGGCTCTTCTTTGATTCGTCGCTGAGGTGCGGGCTGAGCGCCAGCGGTTCGGTGGCGCCCGGCAGATGCTGTGGCAGATCGGCCTCNNGCACCTGTTTGTCTGGTTTGGCGCCATCGTCATCCTGTGGCAGCAAAGCGACCTCGACATCCGGGTTGATGCCTAAGGCCTGGATCGAACGGTTGTCCGGCGTGTAATAGCGGGCGGTGGTCAGACGTAAGCCCGCCCCTTCCGGCAGCGAAATGATGGTTTGCACCGAGCCTTTACCGAAGGTGCGGGTGCCGACGAGGATGCCGCGTTTATGCGCCTGCAAGGCGCCGGCGACAATCTCGGCGGCTGAGGCGGTCCCCTCGTTGACGAGAATCACCAACGGATAACGCGGCTCGTCACCAGAATTTCGGGCGGAATACCGCGTGTTCTGTTCCTCGGCGCGGCCTTTGACCGAGACGATGGTGCCAGCGGAGAGAAAAATATCCGATACCGACACCGCCTGATCGAGTGGCCCGCCGGGATTGTTGCGCAGATCGAGAGTCATGCCGCTGATCTTCTGCTCTTTGGCCAGGCCGGCGATGGCTTTTTTCAGCTCGTTGGTCGTGTTTTCTTGGAAATTGGTGATGCGGGCATAGGCCACGCCAGGGACAAGGAAAAACGCCTTGACCGAATGCAGCGGGATGGTGTCGCGCAGCAACGTGAAACTTTTCGGTTCCTTCCAGCCTTCACGGGAAATGGTGAGGGTGATTCTCGAACCTTTGGGGCCTCGCAGCCGTTTGATCGCCTCGTCGGTGCCCATGGTATCGGTCTTCTCATCGCCGATGGCGACGATGACGTCTTTGGCCATCAGCCCGGCGCGATCGGCGGGCGTGCCCTCGATCGGGCTGATGATGATCACCTGGCCGTTTTCCACGGAAACTTCGATGCCGATACCGGAAAAGGAACCTTCGATCTCTTCCTGTAATTCGGCGAATTCATCCGGTTCGAGATAGGAGGAATGAGGATCGAGCGAGTACAACAGGCCGCGAACGGCGCCATCGACCACCTTTTTGGTATCGATCGGATCGACATAATTGTCTTGGATCATGCCGAGGACGTTGGCAAAAATTTCGAGCTGTTTATAGGTCGTCTCCCGCTCCTGTTCCTTGCTGTCGGCGGCCAGGCCGGGAGCGGCCAGGAAGGACGAGACTAAAAAAAGACAGGCGACAAAGGACAACACCCGCGTGGATAATGACATGGAAGGCCTCGGAAGGGAAAAAGAATGACTCTTTATATTAACCGATGCGCTGGGAGAGTGGCAAAGAAAATTCATCCCGCTGAGCTGTAAGCGCCCAGCAAACGCAAGGCCGTTTCCCGGTCATATTTGCCATTATTTTTTGTTGGAATGCAGTCGGTTATCCTGAGAATTTTCGGTAGGGCCTGGCTTTCCAGACGCCCGGCGAGAAAATGCTTCAGCTCCTCCGGCGAAGCTATATTGCCGGCGGCCAAGACAGCGATGCGGCTGCCCCGGCCCCTGTCTTCGGCCAGGGCCATCACCAGGCAATCGGTGACGCCGGGAAAGGCGCGGACGGCGGCGGCGACCTCCTCAA
>DOMU01000120.1:0-7973 GCA_003509305.1 Desulfobulbaceae bacterium
GCGCCGATTTCTGGTCGCAACCGGCCAGACACAGGGCGCAGACGGCGGCGATGAGGGCGAAACGGGTCAGATGTGCGTTTTTCATAAAGCTGTCCTTAAAAAAGAATAAAAAAGCCGGCCACTCCACCGGTAATTTCATGGTCAGTGACGCGCCAGGGCGTCCCAGCAAGCATCAGCGATAATCTGAAGCATTGGCGTGTCGAGGGTGACGAAACCGAGGATATGCTCGCGCGCTACCGCAACCAAGCCACCGAAAATAATCGAAATATGCACCAAAGGAGGCAGTTTTTTGAACAGACCGCTCGCGATACCCTCTTCAATGAGGCAACTGAGCGATTCGTCGTCGCGGCCCCGGCACTCTTGTTCCATCATTTTATCGCGGCGCAGGGCGATGCCGAAGGGAGAATCGAAGTATTGGCGGAGAAAGCCGAAATCACTGGGGTGTTCGATGAAAAAATGTGACATCCGCAGAAAAAAATGCTCGTAACGGCGGCGGATGGATGCGTCACGCGGATAGCTGTCAAGCATCGCCTCGTGCGTCCGCGCCGATACCTCGGCAAAGGTCTCGTGGATGAGGATTTCCTTATCGGCGAAATAGCGGTAGATGCTGCCGGCGCCAACTCCGGCGCGGGCGGCTATCATTGACATCGGTGTGGCGTGGAAGCCGCGCTCGGCCACCAATTCGATAGTGGCGCGGACAATCGCCCGGCGTTTTTCCGGCTCGGTCTGGGTCATAGAAAAAGGTTCGCTCATACTGGCATTGGCGGCCATTCGCTTGCCTGGTATCGGCTTCGGACTGAACGTTCATTCCGAGACGGGCGACAATACCCGACCATCCATGACCCGTCAAAGAAATTTTTGCTGAACTGGCGGCAAAATCCCATTCATTACCCGCTAATGAGCGGTTTTCGAAAACGGCGGGGATCAGCCCAAGGCCAATCTTTCGCGGATAACCGCAGCGGTCAGACCGTGCACAACCACCTGTTTACGGCGGCTGCTCTGACCGTGCCGGATGACAATATCTTTCTTTGCCAGGCTGAGCGTGTCGGCCAAAAAAGCCACGACGGCGGCATTGGCCTGGCCATCGACAGGTGGCGCGGTAATGGCCAGCTTCAACGCTCCGTCATGGAGACCGACGATTTGGTTGCGCGCCGCCCTCGGCTGGACATAGAGGGAAAGAAGTACCGCGCCGTTCGCTTGCTGGCAGACAAAAGGCACGGCCTTATTGGCCGGAACCGGTGGGCGGCTCCAGACCGTCCAGGGTCAAAACATGTTCGATCTCTTCGTCATCCGGCGTGACGATGGCGCGGCTGGGCGACTCCAGATCGTCCAGGGTTAAAATCCGTTCGGCCTCTTCGTCCTCCGGCGCCGTGATGCCACGGAACATCTCGTCGATCTTTGGACTCGACCTTTCGAAATTACTTGAAAAATCAAGCCGTTCCAGATGAGTTTGCAGGAGGTGGCGCAGTTCCTCCCACACCTGCTCACGCTGCTGGTGCAAACGCTCGATTTCCGCCGGCAACCGTGCCAGTTCGTCCCGCGATTTCTCGCGGAAGGCTTCGACATCGGCATGCGCTTTGGCCATCATACCGTGGGCGTCCTGCTCGCTCTTTCTGCGCAGATCATCGGCGAAATTCTGAGCGGCGATGATCAGTTGCTTCGACGCCGTTTCATCCTTTTTCAGCTCATTGATCTGCATTTCACTGGCCGCCAGTTGCCGTTTGAGACCCTCGATATCCTTGTCTTTGACGGCAACATCCCGCTGCGCCAGCATGAGCTTGTCACGCAGACCGCGCGCCTCCTCGGCCAAGGCGCGCTCGCGTTCTTCCCCGGAAGACAACAGCGCCGCTTTTTCGGCCTTGGCATTTTTGACCTGTTCCACCAGAGCGGCGTTTTGTTCGCGGAGCGTCCGTACTTCCACGTCGCGCGCCTGCCACGCCTCTCCGTCAGTGGTCACCGCCGAGGCGCTTTCGCGCAGCTTCGCCGCCAGATCATCCTTGGCCTCCACCAGCTCGAAAAATTCTTCCGCGATACGATCGAGATAGTCTTTTACCTCAACGGTATCGTATCCTCTGAATTTAGTTTGAAATTCCTGATCTTTGATCATCTGGGGAGTAATCGACATACGGTCTCCTGTCTTGGTGAAATCCTTTGGATAAAGAGATTTTCATCCCCTTGCCTAGGCGTGAAAAGAGGGAATATGAGAGCCAATCAGACCAATCCCATCGCCAACTGGCGCAGGGTCGGCACGAGGAAACTTTGCAAAAAGACAATCACGGCGATAGCCGCCACCGGCGTCATGTCGATGCCACCCATGACGAGAAAAGACAGGTGACGGCGCAGCCAATCCAGTACCGGGTCGGTGATCTGACAGAGAAAACGAACGATGGGATTGCGGGGATCGGCGTTGACCCAAGAGATGACCGCACGGACAATGATCACCCACATATAAGCCGACAGCAGAAAATTGACCAGCGTAGCCACAGCGGCGATGAAATTTCCGAAGACGAACATAGTGCACCTTTTAGCTTATAGACGCGCCGGCGGCGACCGGCGCCATGACCGTGGACAGCGCCAGCCATTCCCGGCCATCGGCGTCGTCCCTGGCGGTAAGAATCATTCCCTGCGAGGTGATACCCATCAGTTTCGCCGGTTTCAGATTACAGACAGCCAACACCTGGCGGCCTATCAATTCTTCCGGCGCGTAATATTGACCGATGCCGGAGACAATAATGCGCTCGTCCGGCGCCAGAACTGTCAGTCGCAGGAGTTTATCGGATTTTTTCACGCGGCTGGCGGCGACAATCTCGACCACCCGGATGTCGAATTTTCTGAAGTCGGCGATATCCTGGCCAGTTTCTCCGGCCTGTGATTCATCGCCGTGCTTTACCGCCTTGACCTGGATACTTCCCTCACTTTGTTTTTCCTGTGCTTTCGCCACTTCCAGGCGCGGGAAAAGCGCCGGGCAGCCACGCAAACGCTGGTCCACCGCCAGCACGCCCCAACGTCCGCCCACCGGTAATGAAGCGACCGCCTCGTCGTCGGGCGCGTAACCGAGAGCCACGGCCATTTTCGCGGAGGTATCGGGCATCACCGGGCGCAAGACCAAGGTCAGGAGACGCAAGACCTCGCAAAGATTATAGAGCACCGTATCAAGGCGCGGTTTTTGCTTCTCGTCTTTGGCCAAAGCCCAGGGTTCGACGGTGACGATATATTTATTGGCGTGGCTGACCAGTTCCCACACCGCCTGCAAGGCGCGGTGGAAACGAAAATCGGCCATATTTTCGTTGTAGGCCGCGAGCATCGCCACCGCCGCCTCACGCAATTCATGGTCGATTTCCGACTCGTCCGCGACCGGGACCGGGACAATCAGCCCAACATATTTTTCGGCCATGCTCAGGCTGCGGGAAAAGAGATTGCCCAGATCATTAGCCAGATCGGAATTGCGGCGGGCGATAATCGCCTCGCGGCTAAAGGAAGCGTCGAGGCCAAAAGACATTTCCCGCAGCGCGAAATAACGGAAGGGATCAAGGCCATAGCTTTCAACCAGTTCCTGCGGCCCGATAACGTTGCCGAGGCTTTTCGACATCTTGGCGTCTTCGTTGTTCCAGTAGCCGTGCACATGCAGTTTTTTATACAGGGGAACACCCAAAGACATCAGCATGGTTGACCAATAGATAGCATGGGGCTTCAGAATATCTTTCGCGATCAGATGCTCGGCGGTCGGCCAGAATTCGTGAAAATTTTTATCATCAGGATAGCCGAGGCCGGTCAAATAGTTGATCAGGGCATCGAACCAGACGTAGGTGACGAAGTTCTCGTCAAACGGCAATTCGATACCCCAGGTCAAGCGCGATTTGGGCCGCGAGATGCACAAATCTTCGAGCGGCTCGCTCAAAAAAGACAGCACTTCGTTACGGTAGCGCACAGGAGTAATGAAATCGGCATGTTTTTTAATATGGCTGACCAGTTTGTCCTGGTATTTCGACATGCGGAAAAAATAATTTTGCTCAGCGATTTCCCGTGGCGCGGCGCGGTGATCGGGGCAGAGGCCATCAACCAGTTCCTTCTCGGTGAGAAAACGCTCGCAGCCGCGGCAGTAGAGACCAGTGTAGCTGTCGAAATAGATGTCACCCTTGTCATACACCGTTTGCAGGATGCGCCGCACCAGCGCGATATGGGCCGGATCGGTGGTGCGGATGAAATTGTCAGGTTTGCAGGCCAAAAGCGGCCAGGCAGCGCGGAATTTTCCGCTGATTTTATCGGCGTAGGCACGAGGCGCAATGTCCTCGCGAGCGGCGGCCTCGGCGATCTTGTCGCCATGTTCGTCGGTGCCGGTCTGAAAACGCACACGCTGGCCGCGCAGCCGCTGAAAACGGCTGTAGGTATCGGCAACGATGGTGGTATAGGCGTGGCCGATATGCGGCTCGGCGTTGACGTAATAAATCGGCGTAGTGATATAGACGCTCAAAACAGCTTCTCCTTAACGTTCAGGCGAGGGACGGTGCTCAATCTTTACCCATCGCTTTTCTCACCGGCTTTTTCATCGGTTTTTCCATCCGCGCCGGTTCACGTTCACAATCCTGCCACTCGCCGCGCGATAATGACCGCTCGGCGCCATCTTCATTCTGCACGATAATGAGTTCACGCAACGGATTTTGGCTCTTGACGCGGACAAATTCACCGCCAACCTTGATCCTCTTGCCCACTTTTGGCATATTTTTACGCAATTGGCGATAGGTTTCGTATTCGTGTTCAAGGCAGCACAAAAGACGGTTGCACAGGCCGGAAATTTTTGCCGGGTTGAGTGGCAAATCCTGTTCCTTGGCCATCTTGATGGTTACGGAATCAAAATTGTTCATGAACGACACGCAGCACAGTTCGCGGCCACAGGCACCTAAGCCACCAAGCATCTTGGTTTCATGGCGGACGCCAACCTGACGCATTTCGACCCTGGTACGAAATTCCCGCACCAAATCTTTGACCAGGGCGCGGAAATCGACGCGGTTATCGGCGGTGAAATAAAAGATAATTTTCGCGCCGTTGAAAAACCGTTCAACCCGCACCAAGCGCATCTCCAACTGATGTTTTTCGACCAGTCCCCGGCATATTTGAAATGCTTCGGTCTCCTGACGGATCAGGCCATGGTATTGGGCACGTTCGTCATCAGTGGCCAGGCGCAGCACGGTATAATCCGATTGCGCCATATGGCCCGCTGGGCAACGCATCGGTGCCATGCCAACGACCGTCGCCGGTTCGAGGCCATGCGGCGCGGCGACCATCACCATCTGGCCGTGCGTAAAATCGCCCTCATCATCACCACGAGCGCCGACGATGAGGCCATCCTCACGAAAACGCAAACGATAACGATACTGCCGGGCGGCATCCTCCTTCTGCTGCGGGATGCCCTCCTCCACTCTATCTTCCATAAACAATCGAGAAAAATGTCGGTTAAGGCGAAAACAACGTGTTGCACGGCGATTCTATCGTCAAAACGCCGTCTCACGACTATACCATTTTTTTTTCAATCGGAAGCCGGAATATGCGAGCTACCGAAATTCTCTCGCCGCCGGCGTTCTTATCGGCTATACCAGCTTCCACAACAATTTCGCCCAATACGCATTTTCACTGATAGAAAATAATCGGAGGCCAAAGTGCGCACATTGAATCCGGAATACGCGGCGGCAGTCGGCAAAGTGGTGAATGCCTCACCGTATCCCCATCTGCTGTCGATGAAATTAGTGCGCCTTGAGATCGGTGCCTGCGAGCTGACCATCGAAGTTCAGCCGAAACATTTCCAGCCCTTCGGCCTGGTGCATGGCGGCGTCCTGGCAACACTTATCGATACCGCCACCTTCTGGGCCATCTTTTCAGAAATAGACGAAGACAAGGGACTGACTTCGGTCGATCTGAAACTCAATTACCTGGCCCCTGTCACCAGCGGCACGCTGACCGCCAAAGGCAAAAGAATCAAAACCGGACGAACTCTTAGCCTGAGTGAAGCCGAAATAAGCAATGAAAACGGTAAAATCCTGGCCTACGGCTTATCAACGCTGATGACGCTGCCATCGTCGAATCTCTTACCAACGGACATGCCGCTGCCAAACAAATTTTTACCTTGACACGCCACCACGCAAGCCGCCACGGAAACGTGTCTGCGCACCTTGCGTCTTTTCCCGGCATCGCTTTGGCTGAAGCGAAAGGCGAAGGCGACAAGTTTGAAGCGTTTAAATAATTTATTTCACTCCGGCAACAACCAGGAAGGCGGGAAGAACACGGCACGAGCCGCCAAAGCGGCCAGGACTCAGTATGTTCATTATGCTCCCGGCAGCCGGATGCCCGGTTTCTTGCGTAGGCGAATGGCCTTCGGCGTCACCTCGACCAACTCATCATCGTTGATATAGGCGATGCAGTCTTCGAGACTCATCTTGACAGGCGGCGTCAGGATAACCGCCTCGTCCGAGCCGGATGCCCGCATGTTGGTCAACTTTTTCCCTTTGGCCGGGTTGACGACCATATCGACGGCGCGGCTGTTCTCGCCGATGATCTGGCCGGTGTAGAGCGGCGCGCCTGGTTCGATGAACAACTTGCCGCGATCCTGAAGATTCCACAGGGCGTAGGCGACGGCGACACAAGGCTCTTTGACAGCCAGCACACCGTTGACGCGGTTGACGATTTCCCCGGCGTAGGGGCCATAATCGTCAAAAACGTAATTCATCATGCCCATGCCTTTTGTGTCAGTGAGGAACTGCGAGCGGTAGCCAAGCAGGCCACGGGTCGGGATGGTGAAAACCAAGCGGCTCATGCCACCCGCCATACCCATTTCCAGCAACTGGCCGCGCAGCCTGCCGAGCTTTTCGATGACCGCGCCCTGAAACTGTTCATCAACATCGACGGTCAGCCGCTCATAGGGTTCGAGGAGCTGGCCGTTTTCCTCCTTCATGATCACCTGTGGCCGTGTCACCTGAAACTCGTACTGTTCACGGCGCATTTTTTCGATCAGGATCGACAGGTGCAGCTCGCCGCGACCGGAGACTTTATAGCCGATTCCTTCTGTCATCGGCTCAACATGCAGGGCGACATCGGCCAGCGCCTCGCGGCGCAGCCGTTCCTCAAGATGACGCGAGGTGACAAATTTCCCCTCCTTGCCGGCAAACGGTGAATCATTCGGAATGAAATTCATCGAGATGGTCGGCGGGTCGATATTGATCACCGACAGCGGCCTGGGATTATCGGGATCGGTGAAAGTGACGCCAACAGTGACATCTTCCATACCGGCAACAGCGACGATTTCGCCGCAACCGGCTCTCTCCACCGCCTCCTTGCCGTCACGGTGAAAACGGTAAATTTTGGCGATACGCACCGGTTTTACCGAACCGTCGCGGCGGGCCACCGCCACCGGCTGGTTCAGCGACAGTGTGCCGTTCACCACCTTGCCGATACCAAGCCGTCCCAAATAGGGCGAATAGTCGATAGTCGCCACCTGCATTTGCAGCGGCTCACCCGCACTGCCCTCTGGCGCCGGGATACGGTCGATGATCATCTGCGAAATAGCATCCATACTGCCGCCGCCCACTACCTTATCATCAGGGTCGAGCAGGGCGTAGCCCTGTTTAGCCGAAGCATAGACGACGGGAAAGTCAAGGATATGATCGGGGGCATTCAGCTTGACGAAAAGATCGAAGACTTGGTCCACCGCCCAGGCGCAGCGGGCTGCCGGTTTGTCGATCTTGTTGATGACGACGATGACCGGCAGGTGATTTTCCAGAGCCTTTTTTAGAACGAAATAGGTTTGTGGCATCGGCCCTTCCTGGGCATCGACCAACAACAGAGCGCCGTCGGCCATGCGCAGCACCCGCTCAACCTGGCCACCGAAATCGGCGTGGCCTGGCGTATCGATGATATTGATCCAATAATCGCCGAAGGTATAAGAGCCATTCTTCGCGGTGATGGTGATGCCGCGCTCCCGCTCC
>DOMU01000120.1:8016-8191 GCA_003509305.1 Desulfobulbaceae bacterium
GTGGTTTTACCATGGTCAACATGGGCGATGATCGCCACGTTGCGAATCGACTGCTGCCGCATGAATCTATCCTTGCCGCTTCGTCAGGCTTGACGGGAAACGGCCAATGATGAAATAAAGACGGGGAGAAAGCTCTGGGAAATGCGGATGCCGGCTGTGCCCGTTATTTTTTTAA
>DOMU01000120.1:8199-16703 GCA_003509305.1 Desulfobulbaceae bacterium
CAAGATATGCTTACGCGGCCCGGCTCACCCGCCGCCAATACCCTAAGAGTTGCGAGCGGTATCCGCCCAAGCCACGAGATTGGGGATAATTTCCCTCACACCGGACGTTGTCGCCCTTCTTGCTGTTTATCAGCCATCCGCTGCAACTCACGGACTATGGCAAAAAGTTCCGGCGGCGCGTCGGCGATGTTTTCAAAAGGCCGGCGGCCTTCGCGATCGGCCTCCGCCACCTCATCCTGCTCCGGGATGAAACCGAGCACCGGGAAATCGGGTAATGCTTCACGAATCAGTTTCATGTCTTCTTCGCCACGCACACGGTTGCCGAGGACAACGATGTTTTTAATACCGATGTCCTGGCCGAGCCTACGGATGGTTGGCGCCGCCGCCCGGCTGCGGGCCCCAGGATTGACGACGATGATCAGGGCATCAACCGCCGTTGAGGTTCCACGCCCCAAATGCTCGATACCCGCCTCCATATCCATGAGGACGATCTCGNNCCATCAGGGCCTTCAAAATCGTGCTTTCCGGGCAGATACAGCCGCCGCCGCCGGTCTTTACCGTGCCCATGACCAGAAGCTTGACACCATCCCGCTCGCGTGAGAAGCGTTCCGGAATGTCATCGACTTTGGGATTCAAGGTGAAAAAACCGCCCATGGTGCCAGGCGTCGCGCCCGTGCGCTCGGCGATCAGGTCGCTCAGTTCGGCGATTGGGGTAATCGGCAGGTCTTCGGGAATACCGAGACCGGCGGCTAAGTTGGTCACCGGGTCGGCGTCAATGGCGATGACTTTGCCGCCATTGGCGGACAGACAACGCGCCAAGAGCGCGGTAACTGTCGTTTTTCCCACACCACCCTTACCGCCAACCGCGATTTTCAGACTCACGCCACACCTCCTTCCTGTTCCGGCAAAGCGCCGATGATTTTTCCATTTCCATCCACCAAAACAATGATGAAATCATTGTTCACCGCCGCCTTGCGCAGGTCATCGACATGCACCGCCTGCAATTCGTACTTTTCGCCTTTTTGCCGCGGCAGCTCGAGAAAGCAATCCTGCGCCTCTTCCCGGCTGTTGAAGGCGGGAATGATATTCTGCTCGCTTTCCTGATTGTACAGGCCGAGAAAATTCGCCCTAGTTTCCGGGCCATAGACAAAAACGTACAGCCAATCACGCGCCTGTGAATTCTTTACCGCCATGACCATGCCTTATCACGAGGAGAGAAAAACGGGAGCAATGCCCGCTCCATACAAAAACCCCGGACTGTTGGCCAGACCGGGGTTAGACAAGCAGGATGAAACAAGAGTAAAAACCGAACAATCAGATTTCCAGATAGGAATCCGAAAACAGGGAGTGGCCGACGATAATGCGTACCGTCTTGACATAATCGGCCTGCTCTTTGCTCAGTCCATCCAGCGACATTGCCGGGTCATCCATCGCCTGATACACCGCGTCAACCAGATCCTGACGTCTTCCTTTGGCAACATCAGTCAGGTTGGTGTCGAGTGGGTCGGAGATAACCGACTTCATGCCATAGCGGCCCAGCATAATCATATAGGTGGTGTTGATGATCGGGCGCAGATGCACTGGCGGCCCATTCGAGATGTTCGACAGACCACAGGTGCTCATGCAGCCGGGAGCCATATCTTCGAGCATCATCTGGAAATTCAGGAGGCTGACGGCCTGCGCCTGCTGAATGTTAACCGGCGTGACAATGCCATCGACCCAGATACGCTCGTTGGCGATACCGGCGTCGTTCGCGGCCTGGATCAACTCGACGCAAAGAGCGGCGCGTTCGTTCTCATCACGCGGCAGACCATCCGGTCCCCACATCAGGGCGATAAAGTCGGCGTCGTATTTGGCGGCGATCGGCAGCATCTTCTCGTAACGGGCCGGAACCGCCATGATCGAGTTGATGATATGTGGTTTGGCGCAGGGCTTCAGCACTTTCAGGCCTTCCTCAATAGCTTCAATATTTGAGGTATCCAGCAAGAGCGGCAGATCCGGCACCACCTCCTGCACGACCTGGCAGACCCATGGCATCAATTCCTTGCCGTCTTTCTTCGCCGGGCCAAGGTTGATGTCGATATAGTCCATCCCTTTTTCCTTCTGCTCCAAAGCCTCTTCTTGAATCGGCTTCGCATTACGCTCTTTGAACGCCGCGCCAATTTTCTTGGACATAACGTTCAGACTTTCACCAAAAAGTATCATTGATGATCTCCTTAGTTAATGGATTGACAATGCTGTTTCCTGACGCAATTCCTCTGGCTCCGGAGAAAGGCCAAGCCCTCCCNNCCGGAGAAGGCGCCAAGCCCTCCCCGGAGGAACAACGGGTTACTGACGCCCTTTCAAAAAGCCTGTGATATGCGCCGATTCACGCGGACCGACGGTGATCGTCCAGCCTTTGAGTTCTTCTTCAACATCTCCGGCGATGGCGGCGGCATAACCGGGGATAATCAGCTCGGTGTGTTTGATCTTATCGGCAATGCCGGATTTCTTAACGAAGGCGCCAACGTCATCGCCGGAGAATTTACCCGCCGCCCAGGCGGTGAGTACCGACAAGCCATCGGTATCCTTGATCAACAGCCAAGACGGTACCTTGCTGCCCTCGATCTCACCGGAAACGATGAAGTAGGTCAACGCGAAGTTCGAGGTAACCAGCACCGGCGAATTCTCATTCGGGTTATTGATCTCGTAGATACCCTCGGTCACAGTCATCGGCCTCTGTGGATCGGTGAAGATATTCAGGCGCTCCAACAGCAGCGGGAATATCGACTCGGTAGTCAGGTCGGAGAGGACGACGATGCCCGCGTATTTCGAGACGAACATACCGGCGATAAGTGTCTCCATATCGATATTGCCGGCCATCTCGCAGGGGAAGACGACAGTCGGGAAACCAAGCGCGCGATTACCGTCCTTGAGGGCGGAACGACGGATGGCGACCTGATCTTCCAGGGCTTTTTTCAATTCACGCGAACCGGAATCAATCAGCAGATCCTTCAGGCCCATGCCGGTGAGTTTATCGGTCAGCGCAATGACGCCATCAATGTCGTCGGCCTTGACGGCCAACGGTAAACCGTTATCCAGAGCGATTTTGCCCATGGCGTCGGCATTGGCGGCGGTGGCGGCAAAAATGACCGGACGTTTGAAACCACAGACGGCAACCGCCGCTTCAATGGCCGCCGGGTCCTCGCTCATCAGAATCAGATTGAATTCGGAGGTTTCGGCAACCAGTTTGGCAGTGGCGGCAAAAGCGGCTTTGTCACCGCTATCTTTCAAAGCCACCAATTCCGGACGCAGGTTCAGGCCCACACGCTCATACTGCAAAGCGTTCCAGGCTTTCAGTTTGGCTTCGACCTGCGCCGCCGGAGTATCGGCGGCCAACAATCCGGCAAACAAAGTCGGGTTGAAAAAGGTTTTTTCGTGACGGTACAAAACGGTTTCACCGCCGGTGGTGCATTTACGCACGCCCTTGCCAACGGGTACCGGGCGAATCGGAGGCGCCGACGCCTCAGCCAGTTGAGCGCGGGCTTCGTCGGAAACGTAAGGACAGGAATCCAACTCCGCCTTACCGGCGGCAAGGTTCATGGCGAACGCCAGGCAGGTCGGCACGCCGCACTCCTTGCAGTTCGTTTTGGGCAGCAACTTAAAAATCTGAATACCTGTTAAGGCCATGGGAGAATCTCCTTATCAATGAAATGTCGTCCGGTATCGGTCACCAGGCGTTCCGGCAACCGATACCAGCCATGGATATGATCTCAACCGACCAGCGGTTCCATCGTCAAAGCCGGATGCCCTTTCTCTTGCAGCCAGGGCAGGATATCTTCCTCGGTGATGCCAACGGTTTCATCGGCAATCATATCGGCGAAATTCTTTACGCCCATTTCCTCACCGCGCTTATTCAGGCGGTCATAGATTTCGTCTTTCAGCATCTTCGGCATCCAGACCATGCGCAGCAGGCCACCATCGCCCAAAAGGAACTTCTTCTGGGTGACGTTGTATTTGGAATGACCAACGAAACCCGGAGAAGAGTTGCCACCACCCATAACGCCGGCAAGTGTCGTGAACTTCATGCCGCAGGGAGTATCCCCACCGTAATCACGACCAACGGTCATGATACCGTTGCAGGCCGGCAGCATGGCGGCGATGCACTCGCAGCAACCGCAAGTGGTCATCGGCGCATAGACCATTGAATAGAAGTTATAGGTCTCAACCGCGCCTTTGGAGGCGATTTTGATGAACTCATCAACACCCTCGAAACGTCCGAGTTTCGGATCGAGCACTTTGCCCTTCTTCACTGGCTGGTTCGGGCCGGTCGGATTGATTTCGTAGGAAGCGCGGCAGTCCATCCAGTTATAGGCGCCACAGAGACCGGTACGCTCCGGGCTGACCGTACAGACATGATTCGGCGCGAATGACTGGCACAGCGAGCACGAATAGAAGGTATCGACATCTTCGTCGGTCATTTTGTCCACACGCTCGTCACGGCGCTTGTATTCGGCACGGGCGCGGGTGGTGAGTTTGTCGACATCTTCTTTGTTGGTGAACAGCGTGACCTGCACCTTATCGACGATCTTCTTGAAATCCTGATGGTATTTGGCGTGCAGGACGACACCGATATGCTTCAGGCTGAAGCCCTTCTCGACAGCGGCTTTGCTGACACGTATCCAGGAAATATCGCGCTGACCAACGTGCATGACCGACTGGATGTAGTTGACCAGATGGTGAATCTGACGCTCCATAATCGGTTCAAAATCTTCCTGGAACTCACGACCGGCAATCTGCACGTAAATACCAAGCGGCAGGACATCACCCTCTTTCAGGTCGGCGATATCTTTGCCGACAACCGTGACTTTGCCGTCCTCGATTTCGCTCATCTCGGCACGTTTGACCAGCTCGGTGCACTGCGTCTTGCCACCACCCATCTGACAGTAAAGATCACCACCACGCACGCGCTCACCCTCGAAAGCCGGACCAAAAGCCATCGGGATATCGATTTTGGTAACGTTGACCTTCAGGCCGCGCACCTCAATGGATTTCTGACAGATTTCATCATAGGGGACGTTGGCGATGACGTGCTCGTAGGTGCAGATACCGGTCGGCAAAATCTCCGGAATGTCGGTGTCGGCCAGAGTCGGGAACCCCCAGTTGACCGCGCCGGCGGCGGCCACCGCCCACTCAGTGCCGACATCACCCAAGGCGTTGACGAAGGCGAAAATACGGTTTTTGTTATACATCAGCATGCGGCGGTAGTCGCCCGGCTGCACACCACCAAAAGCCATGGCGGCACGGTTGGCGAAACCCAGGGCGAAAACCGCCGACGAGATATCCGGACCAAAGGGCACGATACGGGTATTCCAACCAACCTGCATCCCGGCTTCCAGGCACTGCTCAATGATGGTCTTGCCATTATGGTTGGCGGCACAGAAGATGTAGAGGGATTTGGTCTGATAATCCTCAACAATCTTCTTGGCGATTTCCGCGTTCGGGGCGGCGCCAACGATGGCGGCGAAACCGGGGGCGGAACCATCAACGAATTCGACGCCGCGTTTGCGCAGGATGGTGTCATCGGCCGGGCCAACCCAGAGTTTGCCGGCATCGATATCCGGATCTTCCTGCGCGATATAGAAATCCGGTTCACGCAGGATACGCAGCGCCTCTTTGATCTCGTAGGCGAAAATACCAGCCATACCGGCGTCAAGCAGCGGTCCGAGATACGGCAGGTTGTTAGTGTTTTTAATATGCGGCGGCAAGAGGCCGCGGGCAAATTGCATCGGTTTCAGCAGATCTTCCAGTGTCTCGCATTTCATGCCAGTCAGAGAATAGATGACCGGCAGATAGTAAGCGGTATTTGGAAAACCAATCTTTGTCGAAGCGCTATAGCTTTCCAGGGCGCGATTCAATTCGCCCTCGACTTGGGCGACGACCTGATAGCCACCCTGTATGGCGGCAAATGCGACTAATTTGGACATGCGTTCCTCCTCACTGAGGTCTCTCGTATAGGGAATGGTATGATTTAGTCAACAGCCAGAGCCTGACGGGCGGCCATATCCATCAGCACCCTCTCACGGGCTTTGTCAATACCCAGCGCTTTGCGCTTCTTGTCGATATGCGCGATCATCTTGTGCGCATGTTTGATCGGATCGGGTTCGCAATCCCACATACCGCCGTAGATGTTCTCCATATCCTTGCAGAGATGATCCTTGAAGACCGGAGCGCCTTCCCACGGCATACTGTAGCCAAACACAGTATAAACGCCGGAAGAAACGAAATACTGACCGATACAGATAGCCTTTTCACTCATCCATTCCGGTGCCGAGCCAGCCACCGGCAGATCGCAAATATCTTTTCCCAGGCCGCCAGCTTTGACCACTTCGGTGGCGGCCAGAAGAATGCGGCTGTTATCAACGCAGGAGCCGAGATGCAGAATCGGCGGGATACCCACGGTTTCACAAACTTCAGCCAGACCAGGCCCACAATAAACGGAAGCGGCGCCGGGAGTCAGCAGACCGTGCATACCGGCAGCGATGGCATTACATCCGGTGGTCAGTACAAGAACGTCGTTCTTGATCAGCTCCTTCATAATGGTGACGCCTTCCTCGTTGTGCTTGGTGCGGGCGTTGTTGCAGCCAACAACACCGGCCAAACCACGGATGCGGCCATTGATGATGTTATCGTTGAGGGTATAGTAATCGCCGCGGAAGGTGCCGCCCAGGTGATAACGGATCGACTCAACACCGAAACCGGCAATCTGAGTGGCCTTGTGCTGCGGAATCATGATTTCCGCGCGGCGGTTGTTGTAGTTATCAATCGCCATTTTGACGATACGCTTGGCGTCTTCCATAGCGTACGCCTCGTTAAACTCAATGTGAATAACATTTTCCTGCTCCATCCTGGCGATCGGATGGGTGGTGATAAGTTTGGTATGGAAGCATTTGGCAACGTTGGCCAGATTCTGCATGACGCACTGAACATCGACGACCATGGCGTCGCAGGCGCCGGTGATAATCGCCAGTTCCTGCTGCAGGAAGTTACCCGCTGGTGGTACACCGTGGCGTTGCAGAATTTCGTTGGCGGTACAACAGATACCACCCAGTTGAATGCCTTTGGCGCCCTGCTGCTTGGCATAATCGAGCATATCCTGTGACTGGGAGGCGGCGACAATCATTTCGGACAAAAGTGGCTCATGGCCATGGACAATGATGTTGACATGGTCGGCCTTCATGACGCCCAGGTTGACCTCGGCCTGCAACGGCGACGGCGTCCCGAACATAACATCCTGCAAATCGGTGGCCATCATCGCGCCACCCCAGCCGTCGGCCAAGGAACAACGAGCCCCCTGTTTCATCAGGTTTTTATAATCCTGATCGACGCCCATATGGGTGCGATGCATGATCTCGACGATTTCCCGGTCAACGTTGCGCGGCACAACGCCAAGAGCCTTCCATTTCTCCTGGAGCGGCTGCGGAGCCCGTTTCACATAGTCGAGATTGCCACGATCCTTGCCCCACTCCTTCACCGCCTTTTCACCGACTTCCAGGGCGATCTCATTGATGTCGCGATCAAGGGCCTGGCCATCGACTTCGACGGTGGTAGCAACGCCAAAATACGGTGCGATGGCCACCAGCTTGATCGGATCTTTGATCTTGTAATCTTTGGCGTGGCCTTTGGCCATGGCCAGAAAGGTTTCGGCAACACCACGACCATGGTCGGAGTGGGCAGCGCAACCACTGGCGATCATGCGGGCGAAGTTACGGGCGGCAATGGTATTGGCGGTGGCGCCGCACAGACCTTTACGGGTGTCTTCACCCTGAATGCCGTCTTTCGGCAGCGGCAAACGGCACGGCCCCATAGCGCAGTTTTTGCAGCAAATGCCCTGAATGCCGATGGCACAGGGCTTCATGGTGTTGGCACGATCAAATACTGTTTCAATTTTCAACTGCTGAGCGCGACGGATCATTTCCATTGTCGCGGGATCAATGGTCAAATCGGCAGGATCAAGCTGTTTTGCCGCTTTTACTTCCTTATTCACTTCTGCCATCTGAGGTTCCTCCTCATGAGTTTTGACTCGGTGTTCACACTGTATAAAGCCAGACTACAGACGCCCACTATCGTCTGTGCAGGCGATTGAGATTATCGAGAATCTTCTCATTCTGGTTTTTCTGGACGGCGGCGGGAGTCATGCTGACCGAGACCATCGGCGCGGCTTCTTCTTCATCGGCGTGGCTCTGCGCCCGTTTCGCCCTGATGGCGGCTTCCTCGGCCTCGCGGGCGGCGTAAGCTTCGGCGGCGGCCCTTTTCTCCTCTTCCGCCTTGGCCGCCGCATCGNNCTCAGCTTTCGCCTTGGCTTCAGCGTCAGCTTTGGCTTTCGCCTCGGCGTCAAGTTTCGCTTTGGCCTCAGCTTCGGCTTTTACTTTGGCCTCATCCACTGCCGGAGCGACTGGCGCTTCGGCTTTCCGGGCAGCGGCGGCAGGTTTAGCCTCCACTTTCGGCGCGGCGGCGGCCTTCGG
>DOMU01000025.1:0-143 GCA_003509305.1 Desulfobulbaceae bacterium
CGGGCCGGCGCCGACAACGGCGATTTTTTTCGCGGCGTCAGTTGTGCGAAAGGGCCTCGTTGTTTCGTTGCAAGCCCTGGGATTGACGAGACAGGTGCAGGTTTGGCCGGAAAAGATACGGTCAAGGCAGCCCTGATTGCAGG
>DOMU01000025.1:200-3571 GCA_003509305.1 Desulfobulbaceae bacterium
GCCATCGGCCAGCACCCGCTCGGCGACATCCGGCATATTGACACGGTTGCTGTAGACGACCGGCACGGTCAGCTCCGCTTTCACCCTGCCGCAGACCTCGACAAAGGCGGCGCGAGGCACGACGCCGGCGATGGTCGGCACCTGCGCCTCATGCCACCCAATGCCGGTATTGATCAGGCTGACACCAGCCTGTTNNCAGGGCCAGCTCTATGGTTTCCCGCCACGGCGAGCCGTTTTCGACCAGATCGAGGATCGACAGGCGAAAACCGACGATGAATTTAGCCGTTACCGCCTGCCGGATACCTTTAACAATAGCCAGGGCGAAACGCGAGCGCCCGGCAAAATCACCGCCCCACTCATCCTCCCGCCGGTTGACGCGCGGCGCCAGAAACTGGGTGATCAGATAGCCCTCGGAACCCATTATCTCGACGCCATCGTAACCCGCCTCTTCGGCCAGTTGGGCGCAGCGGATATAGTCGCCGATAGTGCTTTCGACCTGTTCCGCGGTCAGCGCCCGTGGCGTCAAAGGACTAATCGGCGCCTTCACCGCCGATGGCGCCACCAGCCCGATATGGGCGCTGTAGCGGCCAGCGTGCAGTATCTGCAAACTGATTTTGCCACCCGCTTCATGCACCGCATCGGTGACAATTTTATGACTGGCCACCTGGGCGGCATCGTCCAGACACAGGCCATGCGGGCGCAGGCAACCGGCCTTATTGGGAGCGATGCCGCCGGTGACGATCAGCCCGGCGCCGCCAGCGGCCCTGGCCCGGTAAAAAGCGGCCATGCGCTCGAAGCCATCTTCTTTTTCTTCGAGACCCGTGTGCATCGAACCCATCAGCAAGCGGTTTTTCAGGGTGGCGCCGCCAGGCAGCGTAATCGGCTGAAACAGATGCGGGTAAGTTTTCATTGCCGGACTCCTCGTTTTTGGGAATGATTGCGATAAAGTTTTCTGGCTTTTACCCGTCCCTACCAAACTTTTCAACGAGGAAAGCAATCCATGCACTACGAAGGCGATATTATCCGTCCCCCCAGCGAGGCTGACAGTATTCTGCTCCAGGTGACGGTCGGCTGCTCTCATAACAAGTGCACCTTCTGCTCGGCTTATAAAAACAAACGTTTCAAGATCAAGGACGACGCCATCATCCACGCCGACCTCGATTTCGCCGCCCGTTACTGCACGCGGCTGACACGGCTCTTTCTCTGCGACGGCGATGCCCTGATCATCCCGCAGAAACGGCTGGTGGCGATTTTACAAGCTATCCATGAAAAGCTGCCCTGGGTGCGGCGCATATCGAGCTACGCCAATACCAAGGGCATCCGCATGAAGAGCGAAGCGGAACTGGCCGAACTGAAAGAACTCGGCCTGACCCTGCTCTATATGGGCCTCGAATCCGGCGACGATCAGACGCTTAAAGAAATCAAAAAAGGCGCCGACGCCGCCCGCATGATTGAATGCGGGAAGAAGGTGAAAAAAATCGGCATGAAGCTGTCGGTTACGGTTCTCCTCGGCATCGCCGGCAACGACCCGGTCAGGTCGCTTGCGCACGCCCGCGCCACCGGTGAGGCGCTGTCGGCCATTGACCCGGATTTTGTTGGCGCTCTCACCATCATGGTGGTGCCGGGGACGCCCCTGTATGAGGCCCAGTGCCGAGGCGAATGGCATCTGCCAAATCCGCTTGAGATGCTCGCCGAACTGCGCGAGATGATCGCCCACACCAACCTTTCCGGCGGCCTGTTCTACGCCAACCACGCCTCGAACTATCTGCCCATCAAAGCGCGGCTGCCCAAAGACAAGGTGGCGACGCTGGCGCTGATTGATCAGGCGCTGGCCGGTCAGGTGCGGCTGAAGCCGGAATACATGCGGGCGCTGTGAAAAATCAGAGGCAATGCCATCTTTCATCGACTTCAGGGCTTTATCATGTCCAAACGCTCGCTTAGAATTCTTATTCCGCTGATTGCCGCCTGGCTGACCTTTACCCTTTGGAAATACGGCCCGGACAACGGTGATTCCGGCGGCGGCCCCAGCAACCCTCCGACGTTTCAAGAAAAATCCTGCCCAGGCACGGCGCTCGCCAACCGGCAAACCGCCGAACGCCTCGGCGAACATGTGCCGGTCTACGGTCAGGGCGAGGTGGTGAAAGTACTGCCGGACGATACCAAGGGGGCGCGGCACCAGCGCTTCCTCTTACGGGTCGCGCCGGGGCTTACCGTTCTCGTCGCCCATAACAGCGATCTGGCGCCGAGAATTGATGGTCTGGCGGCGGGTGACCGGCTTTCGTTCTGTGGCGAATACATCTGGAACGCCAAGGGCGGTGTGCTGCACTGGACACACCATGACCCGGCGGGCGGGCGGCCAGGCGGCTGGCTGCGTTTCAACGGCAAACTGTACCATTAGGACTGATATGTATCAGGTGGCAATCAACGGTTATGGCCGTATCGGCCAATGCCTTTTGCGGGCGCTCGTCACCGGCCCACACGCCAAACACTTTCAGGTGGTGGCAATTAACGAACTGGCCAGGCTCGAGACCATCTCGTATCTGACCCGCTACGACACCACGCACGGGCGCTTTCCGCTGCCGGTCAGCCATGACCAGAACCATCTCATCGTCGGTGGGCACCGCATCGCGGTCTCACACGAGGCCGATCCGGCGCGGCTCGGCTGGCATGGGGAAAATATTGACCTGATCTTTGAATGCTCCGGTTCTTTCAGCGACCGCCTGACCGCCCTCACCTACCTGCACAGTGGCGCTGGCCGCATACTGCTGTCGCACCCGGCAAGCCCTGAGATCGACGCCACCATTGTTTTCGGGGTCAATGACCACCTGCTGCGCCCGGAGCACCGTATCGTCTCCGCCGCCTCCTGCACCACCAACTGCCTGACGCCGGCGCTTTCGCTGCTCGATCGGGCTTTCGGTATTGAATGCGGCCTCGTCACCACCATCCATTCGGCGATGAACGACCAGCCGGTTCTTGACAGCTCGCACAACGCCAACCCACGCCTGAGCCGCGGCGCCCTGCATTCGATCATCCCGGTCGATACCGGCCTGGCCAAAGGCATTGGCCGTATCCTGCCGGCCATGGCCGGGCGCTTTCAGTGTCTGCATCTGCGGGTGCCNNGCGATGGATTTGTCAGTCAACCTGAACCGTCCGGCGACGGCCAGAGCGGTGAACCAGTTGTTTTGCCAGGCGGCGGCGGGCGATCTGCGCGGGCTTCTGGCCTATACCGAAGAACCGCAGGCCTCGGTCGATTTCAATACCGACCCGCATTCGCTGATCGTCGATGCCACCCAGACGCGGCTGTGCGGTGACAAGATGCTGAAGCTCTTGCTATGGTTCGACAACGAATGGGGATTCGCCAACCGGATGCT
>DOMU01000168.1 GCA_003509305.1 Desulfobulbaceae bacterium
GTTTTCAAAAGGATGACCGGCTTTTTGGCGGCGGCGCGGCTGGCGGCGCGGATAAATTCGCCGCCAGCGACGATATTTTCCAGATAACCGACAATAACATTGGTATCGTCATCATCGGACAGGTACTTCAGCAGGTCGTTTTCGTTGATATCGGCCTTGTTGCCAATCGAGACCATCTTGGAGATGCCGAGATGGCGGATGGCGGCGGTATCGAGAATACTGGCGCACAAAGCGCCAGACTGTGAAAATACGGCGATTTCGCCACTTAATGGCATGGCGCCGGCAAACGAACAGTTGTATTTGTGCTTGGTGTTAATGAGGCCCAGGCAGTTTGGCCCGATCAGCCGCGCGCCCTGCTGGCGGCAAAGGCCAGCCAGTTCTCCTTCAAGCATCGCCCCGGTCTCACCGCTTTCTTTGAAGCCGGAGGTAATGGCGATGAGGCTTGTCGCCCCTTTGGCCAGGGCGATTTTCGCCACCTCAAGGATCGCCGTTTTGGGGACCGCCAAGATCGCCTGGTCGATGGTCCCAGGATACGCGGCGAGGTCGGCGCAGATGGTCAGCCCCAGTGCTTCGCCGCCCGCCGGATTAACCGGCACGATCGTTCCGGAAAAACCACCGGCGGTCAGGTTGGCGAGGATGTCGTAGCTGACCTTACCAGCCTTACTGGAAGCGCCGATGAGCGCCACCGACTCCGGCGCGAAAAGATGCTTCAGCATATTGTCTCCTTCAATTAGTCTCCAATTGTTTGCCAATTGCGTCGCCACGGTTGCAAGGACGGCGCGATAAAGAAAGCTTACAGATATTTTCTCAAAAATTCCATGGCAATGCGGCGGCCAGGCATGGCCTGGCCTTTAAGCTGGCGGCAAGCCGATAAATCGTTTACCCTACCTGCCTTCCTCTGCCCATATTACAATCAATTTCCGCTATGACCGAGCCCGCCGCCATCCTGCCCGTAGTTGCTCTTATTGGCCGTCCAAACGTCGGCAAATCGACGCTTTTTAACCGTATCACCAAATCGCGAAAAGCCTTGGTCGATCCGACACCCGGCGTCACGCGCGACCGCCACTACGACCGCGTCGAGTGGGAGGGCCAGGCCATGCTCGTCGTCGATACCGGCGGCATTGACGACAATCCCGAAGATTTGCTGACCGGCCATATTCGCGAACAGGCGCTGGCCGCCATCGCCGAGGCCGATATTTTGCTTTTCCTCTTGGATGGCAAAGACGGCCTGACCGTCGCCGATCAGGAGATCGCCGATATCTTGCGCAAAAGCGAAAAACAGGGTGAGAAACGGCTCTTTTTCGTCGTCAACAAGATTGATTCCCCAGCCCGTGAGGAGGAACTTCTGCCGCCCTTTTACGAGTTGGGCTGCGAGACGTTGTGGCCGGTTTCCGCCGAACACAGTTACGGCGTTGGCGACCTGATGGAGGCGGTGGCCATCGCCGCCGCCAGCCTCGGCGTCGGTGAGTTGCCGCCGCTGCCGGAAGGCACGGTCACCGTCGCTTTTTTCGGGCGGCCCAACGTCGGCAAATCATCGATGATCAACCGCATCCTTGGCGAAGACCGTATGGTGGTTTCCGAGATCGCCGGCACCACCCGCGATTCGGTTGATACGCTGTTGACGCACGGCAACTACAGCTATCTGCTGGTTGATACCGCTGGTATCAGGAGACGCGGCAAAACCAGGGAAAAGCTTGAAAAATTCAGCATCCTCAAATCCTTGGCGGCGTTAGAGCGCTGCGAGGTGGCGGTGGTCATGCTCGACGCTGGCGAGGGCGTTACCGAGCAGGACAGCAAGGTGATCGGCCATGTGCTTGACCGCAACCGCGGTCTCATCCTTTTGGTCAACAAATGGGATCTCGTCGCTGACGATAAAAAAGCCAAGGAAAAACTGCTTGCCGACATTGCCGAGGCCCTGCCTTTTGTCGGCTACGCGCCGCTGATGACGGCTTCGGCCCTGACCGGTTACGGCGTCAAACGCCTGTTCCCGTTGATTGGTTCGGTACACCGGCAGTTCACGGCCAGCTTTCCCACCGCCGTCCTCAACCGCGTTTTGCGCGAGGCGCTGGAAGCCCATCCACCGCCCGTCTACAAAAATAAACGCCTGAAATTGAATNNAAAAATAAACGCCTGAAATTTTACTATACGGCCCAAATCGGCCAACGCCCGCCGAAATTCGTCGTCATGACCAACAGCGGCAAAGGCGTGCATTTCTCCTACCAGCGTTACCTGGCCAACCAGTACCGGGAAAAACTCGGCCTCGACAGGATCGCCCTGCAACTGATCTTCAAGGATAAAAGCGAGCAGCGGGGGAAGTAGGATATTGAATAAAGCCATTTGATAGATCACCAGGGATGTGCCTGCCCTTGTGTCTTCCTGAGTTCCACGCAAGAAAGAAACCATGCTTACCATTGCCCATCTGCTCGCCAATCCACCCGTCAGTGTACCTGTTGACATCACCGGCTGGCTGCGTACCCGCCGTGATACCGGCTCCTTTTCTTTTTTGGAAATCAACGACGGTTCCTGCCTGGCCAATCTGCA